>JAYEKK010000167.1:0-11864 GCA_034660955.1 Candidatus Cloacimonadota bacterium
AGTTGAACCAGTAGATGGTTATCCAAGCACAATAATGAATATCCCATCATCTCCATTTGAAGAAGGAACTCCCGTATTTGCAGGAAATATAGAATGGGAGTTGGTTGAACTAGACCTTTCAGCATATTCTGGTACTGCACAGATCAGATTTGTTTTTGGAAGTGCAAGTCTTTTCACCGGTGAAGGCTGGTATATTGACGATGTTCATTATTCAAATACAACCGGTAGTAACAATAATACAGTAATCCCGATCATGAATAAACTTCATGCTAATTTTCCCAACCCTTTCAATCCAACCACCACCATTTCTTTTGATATAGCACAAGCATCCTCTTTTGTAACCCTCGACATTTACAACATTAAAGGGCAGAAAGTTAAAACTCTTGTGAATGATGATCTCGAAGTTGGAAAACACACAATACTCTGGAATGGAAAAGATGATAGTGGCAAATCAGTTTCTTCTGGAATCTATTTCTATAAAATGAAAACAGCAAAGTATACTTCTACACGTAAAATGATTCTTATGAAATAAGAGAACTTAGCCCCGATTATTTCTTTGAGGGGCAACTTTTCATTTCTTATGAAATAAGAGAACTTAGCCCCGATTATTTCTTTGAGGGGCAACTTTTCATTTCTTATGAAATAAGAGAACTTAGCTCTGAAAACTATTTCTGAGAGGGTAATTCAAATTTAATGAATTAATTATAGTTTATCGAGCAGTACAAAAAAGAATAATTCTATAATCCATCTGATAAAAGCAGATGGATCTTTTGGTACACTTATTGCAACAGTGACAAATAAATTTGTATTAAGGTGTTATTATGAGATTAAGAATAATATTATTGTTTATGTTTATTATAACTTTGCTTGCAGCACAGAATGTATTAATTTGGGATAGAGATGGTGGATCGGAAATATCTGATCCTGAAGAACCATGGTCATATGTTGGTTTGGAATCAGGAATAAAAGCAGCATTAACTGCAAACGGTATTTTTCCAGTAATAGATACTCTTCTAGCAGATGATCTATCAGACTATGATATTATATTTGCTACTGTTGGTATATGGTGTAGTGGTTGAGGATGGACTCCACCGGATCCGGTCGGATCTGAAGACGTACAAAAAATATTAGATTTTTTAGAAACCGGTAAGGCTGTATATATAGAAAGTGCCACTATAGGTACAGGTGATCATGCTTTATTACGCCCTTATTTCGGATTGGGTGATAATTCCATTCCAAATAATTCATACACAGAAATTGAAACTATCATTGCAGATAGTACAGAGACTTTTACAAGTTATTCTTTGAGTTATCTTTATGGTTCAAATGCTGATTATGGTATTGATGTATTGGATACAGATCTAAGTAATCCGCTAACACATTCTCAAGATGATGCTGTCCGCGGTGTTTATTATGATTCTGGACTTTATAGAACAATTGCATCTTCCTCTTTCTTTGGAGCAATGGCTGATGGTATTAATAATAACACTAAAGCAGATGTTATGGCACAATTTATTAGTTTTCTTATTGGAGATCCAGCACCAAATATTGTTGCTTCAGCTGATCAAATAGATTTTGGTATTATCGCTCCAAATTACATACAAACTTTCGAATTGGAAATAACTAACCAAGGATATGAAACTCTTAGTATTTCAGACATTGTTATCTCAGGAGAAGGTTTTGGCTATAATGGTGTTTTGCAGTTTGATTTAGATCATTTACAACTACAAATTCTTGAGATAGAATTTGAAGCAGATGAACTTGGTCAGTTCTCCGGTGAATTATCAATTATAAGTAATGATCCTGATACGCCAGAACTTCTTATACCCTTGACCGCAGAATGTTTTACAGAAGCTGAAGATAATTTGATATTAGAAACATCTAAGTTAATTGGAAATTATCCTAATCCATTTAACCCAACCACAACGATCTTGTTTGAATTAAATACAGAGGATACCGATGATACCGAACTGATGATTTACAATCTGAGAGGTCAGAAAATCAAAACGCTAACTGTCACCCTGAGCGGAGTCGAAGGGTCAGCTATCTGGAACGGAACCGATGACAATAATCAATCCGTTTCATCAGGTATATATTTCTATAAACTGAAATCAGGAAATTATGAACAAACTAAAAAGATGATACTTATGAAGTAGTTTAAAAACAATATATTTAACGCTCCGAGTTTTCGGAGCGTTTTTTTTATTGAACATACAGAATAATTAATACAAATAACTATTGACATAGAGAATCAGGTAACTCTTTTTTTTTGTATATAAAGAAGTGTAGGTTTTTTTTTAAATTCCTAAATGCTTCTTAATTAATAAATTATCTAACACTTCTTTAAATCATTGTTTTTTGCTGTTTACTAGTAGGAGGAAACCATGTTTAGAAAATATTTTCTCTTAATTTTATTATTATTCAACTTTATTACTATTTCCTGTTTCAAACTTAACGCTCAGGAATCAATTCTTACTAATTTCAAATAGTAAAGCATTTTACAAAATATCTGTACGTCAAATTGAAGATATACAAATTCGTAAAGCAGATTTCAGGGTAGTGGGAACAAATATAGGAATAGTAGTTGATTTATTCATGCTCGCAGTGATTTCTGTACATAGATCTGGAGTAGCTAATTTAAATAAATAGAAGGTTTATATTTAGGTGAAATAACAAGTACATTTACTGATTTGTTAGTTGCTTAAACTTGGTGTAACAGTACTTAAATTTTATTTCAATAACAGTACTTTTCTAACCTTTGTTTTTTCTCCGTTATCAAGGCGGATAAAGTATATACCGGAAGCAACAGCATTATTAGAATTGTTCTTTCCTTCCCAAATATATTCATGGTTTCCTAAAGGCAGTATTTCTTCACATAGAGTCTTTACTTTTTGTCCCTTAATATTGTAAATTGACAGCTCTACTTTACTTTCTATAGGAACATTAAAGCGAATTTTTGTGGAAGGGTTGAATGGATTTGGGAAGTTAATAAAGTCATATTTTGTAGATATAATATCATCAGATGATGCAACATTATTACTTATGATAATTGAACCTAAGATCGTTCCTGTTTGAGAAGGAATAATTGAATAAATATAATTTCCACTTGTAAGCTGATTCCAACTATTACCATCGATCTGGATATCGGTATGATAAGCTTCAGGAAGATCTAACAAATTAAATTCGAGTGTTACTGCATTTAAGATTTGAGTTTCCAAAACAAAATTCCACTGTTTAAATTCTGGTATACCTGTTTCCAAAGACGACATTATTTCACGATTCAATTCAGAATAAATAAATAGCGAATCGAGTTGTGGATCTTTTGGAAGATACATTTTAATTCCATTTTCTATAGGTTTAATAGGAGGTTCTGGTAGATCGTAAACATTATCAAAACTATCTGTAGCGTTATCACTGCAACCCACAACTATTTCATCTCCATCAATTTGAATTGCAGATATTGTGATCTCCCAATCTACATCAGGTAAATAATGAAATCCGTTATAATATGGGGAGAATCTACATTCCATATTATCGAAATTCTCTTCATTTACAAACAAATAGAATGATTCGTAAGGATGGATAATATCAGCTTTTTCAAATTCTCCATTTCTGTATACATAAGCAGCATTTGCTATTAATTCTTGCTCCACAGCATAATCAAAATGGTAAGTATATACCGAATTTTTAATTTTAAGATCACGTAGGTCATAAGAACATAAATATGAGTTTGGTACAAGATTCCAACCTGGTTCTAAAGCAAAATATGTTATTTCTTTAAGAATCGAATCTGAATGTGTAAATGACCCTTCTAGCTCTGCATTGAGCCAGTATCCAGTTCCAAATTCAAATTCTTCGGAAGATTCAAAATTATTAGATGGAATTGGGAATAGCAATTCAGAATTTATTCCAAATATCTCTGATGTAAAGAATGTTTCATCACTGATCCAGGGATTTGTGATCAGTTGCCAGCCTTCTGTGAAATCGATTGTATATTCCAAAGGAAGAATCCCATATAAATTTGTAGAATCAAACTCATAAATTGTTCCATCTATAGAATGGACGCCAATAACAATTTGAGCATTATGTATTTCAATATCCTCAGGAGTAATCCAAATATATTGTTCTTCCAGTCGATCTACATATTCGGCAATCGCAATAGTGGTTTCATCATTCTGCAAAGAGATGTCAAAATAATCGATTAATTGGTAAACATTAGAATTCCATTCGATCAATAATTCATCTCCTCCTTGTAGAAGCTGATTTTGAAAATTTGTAAAACTAATATAAGGATGTAAATCACCCCAATATAATTCAAAATTGTAATAGGTTGTATCTTCAGCAAAAAAGCTATGGTTTTCAATAGTCATATCAATAATTTGATCAGTCAGTAGGTCTTTCAGGAATAGATTGCCATTATCATTCATGAATTCCGGGCTAACTGAAATTTCTATTTGTTCATTAAGTTGATTGGTTTTTACTTTCAAATCCCAAACTTTGTAATTTTCAAATGGTGAAAACTCACCGTGTACTTGCTGTTGAAGATACATATCATTTGGCATCCAATATTCTTCATAAAAAGCTGAGAAAATATATTCTTCTGGTAAAACAATTATTTTTTCAAGGTCATAATCGGCATCTTGGTAATCCGTAGCGAATTGATTTTTAGAGAATGTAACTGAATCTATAATTGTAGAAATGGAATTAAACACATAAATTTGGAAGTAATCATTAGGTGAGCAGCTTCTTAATTGATAATAAAGAAATTCTTCCCCATTTTCATTTACCGAAGATATTTGGTAGGTGTAAACCAATCCATTTTCTACACCTGCATCAAAATAGGAATATTCTTCATAAGGATTTTGAGTTCCTGCTAATTCCGGATTAGTAGTCCAACTATCGATCTGGATAAATTCTTCTTCCGGTAGTTTTCTGTAGATATTAAATCCCATATTTCCACTTTGTTGCACCGCTGTCCATTTAATATTGGCTATAGAATCAAGTCCAATTGCAACTAAATCAGTAATTCGTGCAGGTGAAGTGAAAACTTCCAATTCTACAGAGAGGGGAGAATAATTTCCATTTTTATCTACAGCACGTATTTGAAAAAAGTAATTACTATTTAGATCAAGATAGTTAATTCGATGAGAATTTTTCAATGGACTGGCAAAAGTTAAAACATCATCTCGATCAATTATTGTATAATTGTTAGGGTTTATAGGTTCATTTGCAAAGAAAATTTCGTATGTATGGAAATCGTAGGAAGATATAGGATCCCAAATAAGGTCAATTGAATCATGATCGATATCAATCGCTGCAAAACTCTGAGGAGTTAATGGTATAATACCATCATCAAGTTCCAGGGCAGCAGGCAAGATTTCAGTCATTGAATCTATCCATTGCGAATAATAAGATAATGTTTTATCAAAAAGCATATCCATTTGGAACATATTGGTTTCCGGATCAAATCCATAGAACCAGTGATAATTTTCTTCCGATTCTTCGTAACAGCCCGGGAGTTCGTCCATTTCCAAATGGAAGAAAGGATCAAAAACATCATAGCTGTTCCAATATGAATAAGTATAAAGTTTTTGCTTATTTCCGCTATATCCAGGAAGGTCTACATTATCATTTACCGGATACGGATCTCCTTCCCAATTATAGAATAGAAAATCATAAATGGAATAATATACCGAATAATAATCGTTCAGTAAAACCTCTGTATTGGGACCTATTGTATTCTGTGGAATTACAACATGATCCGATGCATTTATCATATCAAGATGCAAATCAGACAGATCCCTAATGGGAAGGTTGGGGCAACTGTGCATTGCCGAGATCTGATTATCTGGGTGATCATCATGTCTGTTCCAATCATAACTGTGTATTTGAGCGGAAAATTCTCTTTTGTTAAAAACTTCTCTGATGTTATTACAAAATGATTTATATGTTACATTAAAAACTACATCATCATTTCTAGAAGGATCACACAAAGATTTAGAATTGAAGTAACTCCCTTGATTCGTCCACAATACTTCTCTGCCTGCACCTGAGATAAGCAAAAATTTAGCATTCCAATCGTCAAAACATTTATACCCGATTACAGATGAGATGAAATCATCATTCGGGTGTGGAACAGTTATTATTATCGGATTTGTTGATTGCGGATTATGAATGAAAAGTCCCCAACCATAATCAAAAGAACCTAGCTCATCATCATAAGTATCAATAGTTCCATTTCCATCATAATATTCAAAATTCAAAACTTCACGTAAGAGATAATAGGTGTTTCCTGTATCAGTATCATTAAACTCTACAACATGATAAGGAAAATCATAAAGATCAAGAATATTTTGTGTTGCAAAATAATTTCCAGCTAGAAAAGCATCGATGACATATTGCCATTGTTCCAACATACTTTCATCCGGTAATATAAATGTGCCAAAGCCTTCTGATTGTACATCCCAGGGTGAGTATAAATTATAATCTTCATCTGCAATCCCTTCTACAACATGAGATATCCAATTATCATATTCACATTCCTCTGCATTCCCATACAGAAAATCTGTGAATGATGCAGTTTCAACTATTATCGAAGCTGCATTTATCCATACCAACATGGATATGATAAAGAAAAATAATTTCTTCATTAACTCACTCCTATTTTACGGATGTAATTATGCGGCTATCTGTCAAATAATTTTTGTTTCTTTGTTACTATGAACTTGACATTAATGAGATTATTTTGAGCTGTGCTGACAGTAATATTATTTTAGCTATTTAGCTGGAATAATAGTTGCATAATAAAGAAAAATTAAATAAAATTTAGTTGTGGGAGTAATAATGCAAAAAGAAAAATTATTTTTATTAGTTTTATTGATATCAATATCAACATCGATTTTTGCTCAAGATTTTGAAGGATTTGAGTCTGGAAACTTTTCTACTTATGAATGGCAATTAAGCGGAGATGCAAACTGGTTTGTCACTAATACTAATCCTTATGGAGGAAATTACTGTGCTCAAGGTGGAGATATCAACGATTACCAAATAACTACTTTAGAAGTTACGAGAGATATAACTGATAATGGAACGATCAGCTTTTATTGGAAAGTTGATAGTGAATCTAATTATGATTATCTGAGGTTTTTAATTGATGGAACTGAAATCCAAGAAATTTCCGGTAATGTTGGTTGGGTCCAAGTTACAACAAATGTAACTTCCGGTTCACATACTTTTAAATGGGAATATGATAAAGATGTCAGTATTTCTACCGGAGCAGATACCGGATGGATCGATAATATTATTTTTCCTCCAACCATTACTTACGATAATGACCTGGCAGGAATGAGTATAACAGGTAACACGGTAATTAATGCCGGTAATACTGAAAACTATGATATAACAGTAAAAAATGTTGGGAACAATACCCAAAATGCCTATACGGTTAAATTATATAAGAATAATAATGAAGAATTAAGTTCGATCGATATCAACCAAGCAATCGCTCCTGATGAAACTGTTGTGCATAGTCTCGTTTGGAATGTTCCTGCAAATGAACCTATTGGCACGGTTGAAATCTATGGAAAAGTAATTTTAGCAGGAGATGAGAATAGTAATAACGATGAAACAAATACCCTGAATGTAGAGGTCTTTCCACCGGGAATTTTAGAGATAACGGTTGGAAATGGAACGGATGTGAATACAAGAACACCACTTTGTTTTGAGTATAAGAATAGTCTTACTGAAATAATATATTTTGCAGATGAATTAACGGGTGCCGAAGGAATGATAACAGCGCTTACATATTACAATAACTTTTCTACTAATTTGATCAATAAACCAACGGCAATCTGGCTGGGAGAGACTACACAAACGAATCTAACAGATGGATGGATACCGTCAACATCGTTGACAGAAGTTTTCAATGGCACTGTCTCTTATCCTTCAGGAACGAATGCTATAACTATTGAACTTACAACTCCCTATTTTTACAATGGTGGAAATTTGGTTGTAATGGCTCACCGTCCAATGGATGATCAATATTATAGTTCATATGACTATTTTATTCATGATGAAACTTTAGAACATATAGATAGAACAAGATATGAACGTGATAATACAATAGTGTTTGATCCGGCAAATCCTCCGGATGTAAGCTATACTGGTGAGTTTTTTGCAAATACCACATTCACATTTTTCCTTGGTTCTATGGGAGAAGTAGGGGGGTATGTCTTTGATGAGAATAATAACCCTCTAGAAGGGGCTCAGGTAACCATTGAGGAGACCCAAACAGTTACTTATAGCGATGGCCAGGGATACTATCACTTTGGGAATGTAATTATTGGAGTTTATAACTTTACAGCATATATGACTGGTTACTCTCCTCAAACCATTAGTGATGAAGTTTTTGAAAATGAAATAACTCAAGTAGATTTCAATCTTATTCCACTTGGAACAGTACCAGTTTCTGGTCACGTAGTTGGAAGTGATCTTCCTGGAATAGGGTTGGAGAATGCTTTAGTAGAAATTACCGGATTTGAAAATTATCAAACAACTACTGATGCCAATGGTGATTTTAATATCGAAGATGTTTACACAAATATAACTTACAATATTGTAATTACTTATGATGGTTATGATAATTATATTGATGAAATATCTGTTGGTAGCTCACCTTTGGATCTGGGGACAATAATTTTAAGTGAGATCGCATATCCACCTGGAAATGTTCAAGCTATACAGAATCCGGATGGAACTGAAGTAGAACTTTCATGGAGTTCTCCCGGGCAGGGTGGTGGTGAATTCCGTTATGATGATGGTGAATATGATTACTCATTAGGCTATAATTCAACTCCTCCAAATGCTGTCTTTGGGGCTGTTCATCCAAATATTTCCGTAGTGCAGGAAATTCAATGGTATCTCAGCTCGGAATATAGTTCTCATGATCAGGTTAAGCTATATCTTTTTGGATTGAATGAAGATAATCTACCAAATGCTGATGTAGTTTTATATGAATCTGGTTTTTTAGATAATATTGATGATGAATGGAATAGTCATTACATTACCCTTCCGGTAGAAGCTTATGAAGGCTTTTTTGTGGGCGTTTCTACACCTAATGAATATACCTCTGTAGGAATGGATGATGGAGTTGGAGAACCCTGGGAATTTCAGTCTGGAACTCAATTTTGTAAAGAAGATTGGACATCACCTGGTGCCTGGACTGATGTTCTTACATTTGGTCCCAATTATGAACGTAATTTTTTGATTCGCGCCTATGGAATTAATTTTGGAAATACGCTTGCGGAGAAGATTGATTTTCCTGAGATAAAGTATAGAAATAATATATCAGAAAACAGATCATTTGAATCTTATAATGTTTACAGATTTTATGACTATCAGCATGGTTCTCCTAATAGTTGGGAACTTATTGCAGAAGGTGTTGAAGATACAGTATATATAGATCTCGATTGGATAAATATTCCCAATGCTACATATCAATTTGCTGTAAGATCTATTTATACCAACGGGATAGAATCATTACCGGCATTCTCAACACTTATAATTAAAACTTCTGCTTCTGCTGATAACCTACCGCATTTAGTAACTCAACTTATTGCTAATTATCCCAATCCGTTCAATCCCATAACAACAATCTCGTTTACATTAAACACAGAAAACACTGAATTGACCGAATTAATAATCTATAATATTAAAGGTCAAAAAGTGAAGCAGCTTGTTAGTGCTCAACTCTCATCTGGTCAGCACTCTGTGGTTTGGAATGGAACCGATCATGATAATAAACCGGTTTCTTCCGGAGTTTATTTCTATCGATTGAACGTTGATGGTAAAACAATTGGAACCAAACGAATGCTGTTATTAAAATAGATACTGAAAAAATTTCATAAAATAAGTCTATCCTGTTGTGGATAGACTTTATTTTTGTTTACCAAATTTATTTTAAAAAAATAGACTAACTAATTCAACTTCCGAAATATTCGAATATTTTACTTACAATAAATATAACAAAGTTTATAATATTAAATAAATAAAATAAAACTTGTAAAAAAAAGGAAGAAACATATTTCTCGGAACAGAATTTGCATATATAGAAAATGAAAATAATTTTAGGAGGACGTATAATGTTAAACAAATTGAAAAATCAAAAAGGATTTAGTCTTATTGAGTTGTTAGTTGTTGTTGTGATTATTGCCATCCTGGCAGCAATTGCAGTTCCAATTTACATGAGTTATGTGCGCCAAGCAAGATCAACAGAAGCACAATCTGCTATCGCTGCCTTGCGACAAACTTATAGAGTTCATTATCAAACTTATGGTTCTACAACAGATTATGATGTTGAAGCTGCTTTAAAAGACACTAATCTTGGTAACAGAACTGAGAAGAACTGGGAATTTGAAGTTGTTGGTAATCCACCAAAGAAATATATGGCTACCTCAACATCGGAATTTCCTGAAGGTGAAGGAAAACAAGTATGGTATGATGTAGAAGATGCTGAATATCATGGTTATGGCATTGATGATGAGGACACCGAAGAAGAACTCCTCGATTAATTATTTGGGGGTATCTTTTGACTGTTAGAGAACTATTACAATTTACGTCAGATGCTGGAGCATCTGACCTGCACATTAGTGCTGGATCTGTACCCATGATCAGAGTTTTGGGTAAGATGAAAAAACTCAATTTACCAGTGTTGAGTGTTAAAGAAGTTGAAGAGTTAATTTTTAGTACCATGAATAATTCACAGATAACAATTTTTAAAGAGAAATTGGAAATCGACTTTTCTACAAAACTGGATGATGATACACGCTTTCGTGTTAATGCTTTTCATCAGGTTAATGGTTTAGGTGTAGCCTTTCGTGTAATTCCTAATGCTATAAAAGATTTTGATGATCTGCATCTTCCGGAAATACTTGCAAGACTTTCTATGAGACAACGTGGTCTTATATTGGTAACAGGACCAACAGGTAGCGGCAAATCTACAACGCTTTCTACAATGGTCGATTACATAAATGATCATAAACATTGTCATATTATCACAATTGAAGACCCAATCGAATTTATGCATAGAAGCAAGAACTCTCTCGTCAACCAGCGGGAAGTGGGGCACGATACCTGGTCATTCAAGGTAGCATTACGTTCTGCTTTACGTGAAGACCCTGATGTAATTCTTGTGGGAGAGATGCGTGATCTTGAAACAGTATCCTTGGCATTAACGGCTGCTGAAACAGGTCATCTCGTACTTGCCACACTGCATACAAGCAGTGCTACTAAGTCTATCGACAGGATAATTGATATGTTCCCAAGAGAGCAGCAGGCTCAAGTTCGTTCCATGCTTTCTGAATCACTGCAAGCAGTTATAGCACAAACCCTGCTTCCAATGAAAGACGAAAGCGATAGAATACCTGCTCTTGAAATAATGATTGCGAATAATGCTGTTAAAAACCTTATTCGTGAAGAAAAAACATATCAAATACCTTCTGTAATCCAATCTGGAAATAAGGAGGGTATGCAGTCTAAAGATCAATCATTATATAATCATGTAATGAATGGTTATCTCGATAGAAAAGTAGCCGAAGAAGTGGCAGATAATCCAAAAATGTTTGCTACGGGGACGGCATTTTAAAATGATTAAAAAAACATTAAGATCTAATGAAGGTTTTGGTATTATTCAGGCTCTTGCAGGTTTGATAATTGTAACTATTGCTCTTAGCGGTCTATTCTTAAGTTCGTATTATGCCTGGCATAATGCAGTGGGAAATTACCATTATAGAGTTGTTCTCTTAAAAGCACATCAGAGACTAGAACGGCTTAAATTCGTTAATCGAAATAATGAAATCATTACGGAT
>JAYEKK010000168.1:0-2792 GCA_034660955.1 Candidatus Cloacimonadota bacterium
ATCGAAAATGCAACAGTAGAATTGTTAAATACTCCCATTGATCCGGTTATAACAAATGAAAATGGAGAATATGAAATCCTTTGTGTTTACGAGGACTCATATGAAATACAGATCTGTGCAGAAGGTTTCGCATCGGCTTTGGAAGAGATTGCTGTAAATGAACAAAGCACGGTTTTTGATTTTGAATTATATGAAAGTGAGACAGAAGATTTTGAAACAGGAGATTTTTCATCATTCTCATGGGAGTTTACAGGGGATACAAATTGGATCATTGATAATACAAACTCATATGAAGGAACTTATTCAGCAAAATCTGGTGATATAAATGATAGTCAGGAATCTGGATTATTAATTAATTTAGAAATAACTTTCGATGGCAATATCTCCTTCTATAGAAAAATCTCATCAGAAGCAGGGTATGATTATCTTAAATTCTATATTGATGGAATGCTTATTGAACACTGGTCAGGCAACTCTAACTGGGAATATTGCAGTTACTTTGTAGAAGCTGGGAATCATGTTTTTAAATGGGAATATGTTAAAGATTTGAGTGTATCAAGTGGCTCTGATTGTGCTTGGTTAGACTACATTTCATTTCCACCGACCGGTATTTCTCACGCTTCCAATGATAATTTTCTTCTCAATGTTAAGCTTATTGGCAACTATCCAAATCCATTTAATCCAGAAACAACGATCTCTTTTCAATTAAACAACGAAAACATCGAGCACACCGAAATAAATATTTACAATATTAAAGGTCAGAAAGTGAAGACCTTGCAAATTAACCAATTAACTAATTCACCGGTTAACCAAATTACTTGGAACGGAACAGATGAAAACAATAAACCTGTGAGTTCAGGTGTTTATTTTTATAAATTGAAAAGTGGCATTTATACGAAAACTAAAAAAATGCTACTTCTAAAATAAAAAAGAAAGCTAAATAATTAGGAGGAAAAAAAGGATGAAAAAAACAACATTATTTATTGTTGTATTGGTTGCTTTAACAAGTATGGTATTTGCATCTCAAGTTATTGAATATAACGATAGCTGGTCAAATGCCGGTTTTAGTTTAGAGCAAAGAAGTAGTTCTAGTGTTATAGTGAATTATTCTATTAAAGAATTCTCACTGACAGATATTAGAATTAATGGTGAAAATATGGTAAATGTACTTTTACCAGATGTATTGTTGCAAAATGATGAAGGTGCACCTAACCTTGCAGGTGGAGGAAGATTAATCGCACTTCCACAAGGTGCTTATGCAAAACTTAATATTGTTTCAAAAAGAACTGAAATTTTCTCAAATGTAGAAATTGCTCCTGCTCCACGTATTCCACTTGATACAGATGATAGCCCACTTGAGTACAGTAGAAATCAGACTGTTTATTCAAAAGATGCATTCTACCCTGCTAGTCCCGTAACATTGGGTGAGCAGAGTCAGATGCGTGGTGTAGATGTGGTTATGTTGGGAATTACACCATTCCAATATAATCCGGTAACAAAAGAATTGATCGTATATCGTGATCTACAAGTTGAAGTAGAATTTGTTGGTGGAAATGGATATTTTGGTGCTGACAATCTTCGTAGTAGATGGTGGGATCCTATTCTCAGCGATCACATCCTTAATTATGAATCACTTCCCACAATGGATTATTCTTCAAACTCCAGAACACGTGACGGTTATGAATATCTTATCATCTGTCCTGATGATGCAACATTTTTAGCATGGGCAGATTCAATTAAAGTATTCCGTACAAAACAAGGAATTTCTACAGTAGTTATGACAACTACAGAAGTTGGTGGGAACACAGTATCAGCAATAGAAGGATATATTGATGATATTATGGATCCATCTACAGGTTGGGATCCTGCTCCTGCAGCAATCCTATTATTGGGTGATTATGGAACTACAGGTAATACAGTTGTATCACCAATATATAATAATTATTGTGTTTCTGATAATATCTTTGCAGATGTCACCGGCAATATGATGCCTGATGTTACTTTAGCCAGAATAACAGCACAGAATGCAACACAACTTGAAACAATGATTACAAAATTCCTTGATTATGAGAGAACTCCACCAACAGATCCGGATTTCTATGATCATCCGATCACAGCACTCGGTTATCAAACTGAACGCTGGTTCCAGATATGCTCTGAATCTGTGGCAGGTTTCTGGGAAGTTATTCAAGGAAAAACTGTTAATAGAATTAATGCTATTTATAGTGGTGATCCAGTAACGGGTCCATGGTCTACAGCAACTAATACAGCAACTGTATTAAATGTTTTTGGTCCTAATGGATTAGGCTATATTCCTGCTACTCCAGGTGAAGTTAATTGTTCTTGGTATGGTAATGCCAATGATGTAATTAATGGTATTAATGACGGTGCTTTTATGTTACAACATCGTGATCATGGAAGCAATACAGGCTGGGGAGAACCGGGATTCCAATCCAGTCATATTAGCAGTTTGAATAATACAGACCTTCCATTTATATTCTCGATCAACTGTTTAACTGGAAAATATAATTTGGCTGGAGAGTGTTTTGCAGAGACATTTCACAGATATACTTATAATGGAGAGAATTCAGGTTGTCTTGGAATTATAGCAGCTTCAGAAGTTTCCTATTCATTTGTTAACGATACATTTGTATGGGGAATGTATGACAATTTGTGGCCGGATTTTCTACCTGATTATGAAACAACACCAGAGCATCGAGGTGTTTTACCGGCTTTTGCTAATTCAGCTGGAAAGTACTTCCTTCAGCAATCTTCATGGCCGTATAACACAA
>JAYEKK010000169.1:0-2784 GCA_034660955.1 Candidatus Cloacimonadota bacterium
GGGAAGGGCAACTTTTCTATCCTTATGAAATAAGGGAATTTAGCCCTGACCTATTTTGGGAAGGGCAACTTTTCTATCCTTATGAAATAAGGGAATTTAGCCCCGACCTATTTTGGGAAGGGCAACTTTTCTATCCTTATGAAGTAGGATTTAGCTGTTAGATATTAGCAGTTAGCAGTTAGCCCCGGTTTGCCGGGGCTTTTTTGTTTTAAATGAGAGGAAGTTGAATTTGGCTCCGACGAGTTATCGGAGGGGTTTCATTATTCTCTCGTGAAATAATATTTGTTGTCGTATTGTGGTGCTTTAACTTATGCCGGGTATATTTTTTATTCACATTCCTTTCCTTCGAAAAATTCAGAATCATCTTTAGCTTAAGGAAACTTAATTAAATAATCATTAATTAAGGATAAAAGAATAACATAATTAATAAAGAACAATATAATTATTTACTAAATTATTTAAAATTTCTTATGAGAAAATAATTTGACAGGTTCAACTCAAAAAAAAATAAATGACGCTCTTTAATGAAAACGTGGAAAGATATAGAATTTATATTATACTGGAATAATTTATGCATCATAATTCTATAGTGAAAAATGATACAATAATAAAGAAAATTATTTTAAAGGATATTGTGATAAAAAATGAATGTAAATTTCGAAAAGAAAATTAAATCGTCACTATCAGATTTTAAAGTTTCTCAACTCAAATAGTTACTATCGAATTTATTAATTATTAATCGTTAACCAAAATTATTTAGGAGAATTATTATGAAAAAGAAATTAATTGTTTTCTCGATCTTGTTATTGGCAGTTAGCATTTTTGCAACAAGTATTCCTGCTGATGCACAATTAAAAGCATCAGATGTGTCACAAAATAGTTCAATAACAAATTCAAAAATAGTTAATGTAGTTTTAGGAAGAAATCGTTCAATTCTTTTTGAGCAAACATTAGAACAAACAGATTGGTCTTGTGGGGTTAGTGATGCTAACTCAGCGGGTCCTTATTATCATGCTGATAATTTCTTTGGTTTGACTGAAACTATCACTGGATTCAGTGTGACAGGTTTATGTCTTGCATATCCCTGGGCAGCAAATGATGAAGATCCAATGACATTTGATGTTAATTTCTATGAAAACAATGCAGGTGCAATTGGTGATCTTGTAGTGACTCACGAAGTCACTTTAGAACGTGAACTTGTTGGAGTTCAATTTTCTGGATTTGATGTACTGCAATGGACAGGTGACTTTCCGTCTGGTGTAGATATGGTAGAAGGTTGGATTTCTGTTGTTGGTACAAGTATTGGAGCACCGGAGGATGGATTGTTCTTATGGGCAAATTCTCCAGATGGAGACTTAGCAGAATATGCAGATAGTGGTTCTGGTTGGGTTGCAAGCACAGATCCTCTTCCAGATCGTTGTTTTACTCTTTTTGGTGAAGATACTGTACTTGCTCCAATTGAAAACCTTGCTGTAGATGAATCTACAGGTCTTCTTACCTGGGAAGCACCGGGCAGCGGTGGTCCTACTGAATTTTATGAAGACTTTGAAGGAACATTCCCTCCTGATGGATGGCTTAAGCTTAATCCAGACGGTGGTACAGGCTGGGAACCTCTAGAACTTGGAACCTCTCCACTTCCAGGCTGGACCGGTGGTGAAGCTACAGCTTGTCCGGATGGTGGCAACTGGCAGGCATATTGTACTTGGACAACAGGTGGTGCTTCCAGTAATGATCAATGGTTGATCACTCCTCAAATCACGGTTCAAGATGGCGATATGCTCGATTTCTGGATGATCTACTACTACGATTCATATGCAGATTACGTAGAAGTTCTTATCTCTACAACTGTTCAAAATGATGTAGGTGCATTTGACGTTGTTGTTGCCGAAATTGATTTTCCTACTGGTAGTCCAACAGATTGGACACAATATACCTATAACTTAACAGATTTTGTATCTGCAGGAACAGATGTATATATCGCTTTCAGAGAAATAGTAGCTGATAACCTTAATGATGGTAGTGCAATCTCCATTGATAATGTTATGGTTGGAATACCGGTAGCACGCACTGCTCCGGTTGTTAGTGTACAACAGCCTGTTAATGTTGTTAGAGACATGAATTATACTCATATTCCAAACACACATGTAGTTTCATCACGTGACCTTTTAGGTTATGATGTATATTTAAATACTGAATTTTATAGCTATACAGAATTTCTTGAAATTACACTTGAAGATCTTGTGAATGGTGATGAATATACAGCAGGCGTAGTAGCTGTTTATGATGAAGGTGATGCAGAAGTAGTTGAAATTACTTTCACATACACAGGAACAGAAGCTGGAAATGATATTGTAGCTACTACAAAGCTTAATGGTAACTATCCTAACCCATTCAATCCAGTTACAAGTATTGCTTATTCAATTAAGGATGCAGGCAATGTTACAATCGAAGTTTACAACCTAAAAGGTCAGCTTGTTAAGACACTTGTTAATGAAGTAAAAGAAACAGGTGATCATACAGCAATCTGGAATGGTACAGATAATTCTAACAAATCTGTATCAAGTGGTGTTTACTTCTATAAGATGGTTTCAGTAGGAAGCATTAGTACATATACTTCCTCGAAGAAAATGATCCTTATGAAATAAGAGAATTTAGCCCTGACCTATTTTGGGAAGGGCAACTTTTTTCTGTTGAAATAAGAGAATTTAGCCCTGACCTATTTTGGGAAGGGCAACTTTTTTCTGTTGAAATAAGGGAATTTCGCCCTGACCTATTTTGGGAAGG
>JAYEKK010000170.1:0-11791 GCA_034660955.1 Candidatus Cloacimonadota bacterium
GTGTGGAGTAAGATTCTGTGCTTCATCTACAATAAGATATTGATCAGGAAGACTACGTCCGCGAATGTAGGTAAGAGGCTCCAATTCAATAAACCCAAAATCCAAATAATCATTTAATCCAGGTTGTTTTTTCCCGAAGATCTTTCCATTATCATTATCTTCTTTTTCACTTCTATTAGAAAGAAGGATCTCCATATTATCAAATATAGGCTGCATCCACGGATTGAACTTTTCAGCTTTAGTACCCGGAAGATAGCCGATATCTTTTCCAAGAGGAGAAACAGGTCGCGAAACAACCATACGTTTATAATTATTCTTCTCTACAACTTGATCTAATCCGGCTGCAAGGGCAATAAGTGTTTTTCCTGTTCCGGCTTTTCCAACCAGGCTCACAAGTTTAACTTCCGGATCCATTAAAAGATCAAAAGACATTGTCTGTTCTATGTTTCGTGCTTTAATTCCAAATATTTCCTGACCAGTATAATACTTTAATGGATAGATAGCATTATTCGTTACCGAATATCTTGCCACATAACCATCTTCATCATCTTCATTTTTACAGAACATCACAAACTGATTTGGATAGATCTCACCAAAATCATTACTCATGAATTTGTCTTTTTTGAATTTCTCTAATGTTTCATCATCGATAATGATTTTTAGATATCCCATATAAAGTTCGGAAAAATTTATTTTATCCGTTTCAAAATTAGCAGCTTTGATGCCGACAGCATCTGCCTTAATGCGAACATTTGCATCTTTAGAAACCAGAGTAACTTCTTTATCCGGTTCTTTATTATGCAGATATAATGCAGTTCCAATGATCAAGTTGTCATTTGTATCAATGATAAGTACATCTTTAGCGGTATCGGAAACTTTTCTGCTGAGAACAACCTTAATAATTCCACCTTTCTCTGTTTTTACGCCATTTCTTAAACTACCTTTTTCTCTGAGTTCATCAAGGTAACGTCCTATTTGACGGGCGTTTCTGCCTTTTTCATCAATTCCTTTTTTAAAATTATCTACTTCTTCAATTACAGTGATTGGGATTACAACTGTGTTTTCTTCAAATGTGAACATTGCATTCGGATTGTGAATGAGTACATTTGTATCTAATACAAATATTTTTTTCTTTTTGTTATTTCCCATTAATCCTCCTATAATTTATACTTTGTTTTTTTATTATTTCTAACTAGAAATGTCAAACAAAATTACAATCAAATTCAATTTTCTAATATATTGCATATTGGAATAAATTTTTATAATAGACAAAAGAAAAAAATGTATCTATAAAAAGTTAGAAAAATCTTGCTTTAAAAATAGTCAGATTTTTACTGTCATTTATTATAATATCTTAATATGGAGATTAATTATGGGAATGAGAAGAAAGGGTAGAGAAGTAGCGACTCAAACCTTGTATTCTATAGAATTTTTAAATAATGATATCAGATTATTGCCGGAAGAGGAAGCATTGAAAATTCTTGAGGGTGTTGCTGCTGATAAGGAAATATTAACAGAGAATCAAATATTTGAATTTGCATCAGATATCGTGTGTAATATCCTTCTACATATTGATCCCATTGATGAAAAAATTAAGGTTCATTCCACAAATTGGTCTTTCGACAGGATTGCGAAACTTGACCTGAGTGTTTTACGGGTTGCTGTTTTTGAATTGCTCTATACTGAAACAGCTCCACCTATAATCATGAATGAGGCAATAGAAATTGCAAAAAAATATTGTTCAGAAAGTTCCGGAAAATTTATTAATGGTGTATTGAACGCAATTGCAAAAGAAAAGTAAGATATGAAAAATAAACTTTTATGTAGCATTGGTGTAATAGTATATAACGAAGCTGCAAATATTGGGAAATTACTCGATGCTTTGTTAAAACAGAAATCTGATAAAACCAAGATCCATGAAATTATTGTAATTTCCAGTGCTTGTACGGATGGAACAGATGATATTGTTCGAGAATACGAAAAAAAGCATGATAATATCAAGCTTATCACCGAAGCAGAAAGAGGTGGTAAATCCTCAGCGATAAACAAATTCATTAAAGCTTCTACTTCAGAATTACTCATTATTGAAAGTGGCGATACAATTCCTGCAGAGGAAACTGTAGAAAAGATGATAATTCCATTCTTGGATGAAAAAATTGGAATGACAGGCAGCAGACCGACACCTGAGAATGATCCTCGAACATTTATTGGTTATAGCGTTAATCTGCTTTGGAATCTACATCACGAAATGGCTCTCATTTCTCCGAAGCTGGGTGAAATGGTTGCCTTCAGGAAGATATTTAAGCAGATCCCTCCCGAAAGTGCAGTTGATGAAGCAAGTATCGAAGCAATTATGAAAGACAATGATCTACTACTAAAATACATACCTGATGCTATTGTTTATAATAAAGGTCCCGAAAATATAAGTGATTTCATAAAACAAAGAAGACGAATAGAAACTGGGCATCTCTGGCTTATGGAAAATAATGATTATTCTGTTTCTTCCCAAAATAAGAGACTTATGTTGGATCTTGCCTTTAAAGAATTAAAGAAAGATAAAGAGAAGATATTCTTCCTATTTGGAACTGCTTTAGTTGAGATATACAGCCGCTTTCTGGGTTGGTACGATTATAAAGTTCGCAAGAAGAATCCATTTAAATGGGATATAGCAAACTCTACTAAGAATTTGAATAAGGAAATTGAAAAATAATGTTAGAATTGATACCAAGGATCTTCGTTTATAAGTTTTTCCACAAATTCGGTTTTCCGCGTATCATGCCAATGAATTATACAATAAGTCTTTTGTATGCTTGTAATTCTCGATGCAAAACTTGTAATGTTTGGAAGAAGAAATCGGATGATCTTACAATTTCCGAATATAAACTGATCTTTAAGAAACTCGGGCGTTCACCATATTGGATAACTCTCAGCGGTGGTGAACCTTTCCTACGAAAAGATATTGTTGAAATATGCAAAGAATTATATAAATATTGCAAACCTAAAATAATTAATATCCCATCAAATGGTTTATTAACTGAAACAATAGTAAATAAAGTAAAAGAGATTACAAAAGCTTGTCCAAAAAGTCAAATAATTATTAATCTCTCGATCGATGCCATTGAAGAGAAACATGATGAGATCCGTAATGTTCCCGGAAATTATAAAAAAGTAATTAATACATTTAATAAACTTAAAGCATTGAAAATAGATAATCTTGCAATTGGTATTCATACGGTTATTTCCAAATTGAATGTAGAAGGGTTTTCTTCTATTGCAAATGAACTCATGCAGTTTAAACCAGATTCATACATAACAGAAATTGCTGAGCAACGAGTTGAGTTGGATACAATGGAAAGTGATATTACACCGGATATTATGTCTTACTGCACAGCTATAGATTATCTAATTCATCGTATTAAAAATGGTAAGTTTAAGGGAATGAATAAGATCACACAATCTTTTAGAATTGAATATTATAATTTAGTAAAAAAAATCTTGAGAGATAAAATACAGATTATTCCTTGTTATGCTGGTGTCACTTCTGCCCAGATCTCTCCCGATGGTGAAATTTGGTCATGCTGTATAAAAGCTGAATCTATGGGTAGTTTGCGCAAAAATGATTATAAGTTTAAGAAGATTTGGTTTTCTAAAGAGATGAAGAAAGAGAGAAGATCAATTAAAAATAAAGAATGCTACTGTCCGCTTGCGAATGCTTCCTACACAAATATGTTGATGCATTTCCCAACTCTGATAAGAGTATTTTATAGAAGTTTCATTAAGTGGTGGAGTTAAATGAAAAGTAAGACGAAAAAGAGAATTGTTGCTTTTCTATTGGCAATAATAATATTACTTACGGTAGCTTATGTTTTTTTTGGAAAGAACTGGCTGGCAGAACAGCAGTACATTCAAAGACAGAGAAACAGTGAATTCCTGAAGAATGAGTTAATGCAGAAAATGCTGGATATTGAACAGCAATCTCAGGAAGTATTAAATGAGATCCTGAATTTATCTTATGATATTGAGATCTTCCAGAAGCAGAAAATTAAATTAGAAAAAACAGCAGAAAGAATTTTTGATGTAAACTTGATGCAAAAACCATATTTTGATTATAAGAATTTGTACCTGATAAGTTCCAATAAAATTTATGTTCTCAGTAAAGATCTTGAACAAATTAGATGGGAAAAACAGTTTGAAGAAGGACTGATAGATATTGTTTTATTAGATGCAAATAGAATTCTTGTTCTCACAAAGCAAAAAGAAGCAATTTGTTTAAATCGGGATACCGGTAAAGATATCTGGGTAAAACAACTTAAAACTCTCCCAATAGTTAAAGATAATTCGATATTCCAGATTTCTCTGAATAAGTTCAAACAGCTTGACAGAAGTATTATAGTAGTATTTTCTGAAAATGAAATTGAATTAATAGAAAATATAACTGGTTCATCATTGGTTGTTTATAATTCTAAAAATAAAATAGATCATTTAAGTGA
Source organism: Candidatus Cloacimonadota bacterium (assembly GCA_034660955.1). GTDB lineage: Bacteria > Cloacimonadota > Cloacimonadia > Cloacimonadales > TCS61 > Tenebribacter. The sequence goes on from JAYEKK010000170.1 coordinate 4,491, forward strand.
TTTTGATATTTTAGAAAAATGCATCTATTTCGTTGAAAGAAATAAAATATGTAAATTAGTTTTTAATGTGAAGAGTTAAGAAATGGCTATTAACAAAGAATCTTATAATGATGTAAATTTCTGTCTTAAGTGCGGGAGCAAAATGGAACTGCAATCTGATAGAGAGGGAAAGATACGTCCACAATGTACCGATTGCAACTGGATTTATTACAAGAATCCAATCCCTGCTTCAGCATGTGTTATCATCAACGACAAAAAAGAGATCGTAATTATTAAACGTAAATTTGAGCCAAATGCAGGCGGATGGGCATTACCCAGCGGGTATGTAGAGATAGATCAGACTCCTGCAGAATGTGCTATTGATGAGATGAAAGAAGAGACAGGACTTGATGGTGAGGTAATAGTTCAATTAGGTTATGATACAGAATTTTCACCAATATATGAGAAAGTTATCTCATTCGGTTTTTTAATGAAGATAACTGGAGGTAAGCTTCGGGCTGGTGATGATGCAGCCGAAGCACGTTATGTCAGCTTTGATGAACTACCAAAGATCGCCTTCCCATCACATGTTAAATTTATAGAGATAGTAAAAGCTTTATATAGCAAAGAAAATGATTAGCCACGAAGAACACGAAGAAACGCAAAGGAAAGATTCAGATTTGTTGTTCAAAGATGAAGTATATAAAATCGTAGGTGCTGCTATAGAAGTGCATAAAGAATTGGGCAGTGGGTTTCTGGAATCAGTTTATGAAGAAGCAATGAAGATAGTGTCAACTGAAAGGAATATTTCTTTTAAAACTCAAGTTAAAATTCCTGTTTTTTTCAAAGGCAATAAACTTGAAAAAGAATTCATTGCGGATTATATCGGGTTTGATAAGATTATTGTTGAGTTTAAATGTATTTCTAAACTATCAAAAATAGAGGAAGCTCAAATAATTAATTATTTAAAAGCAACTGGAATGCAAGTAGGTATTTTGATTAATTTCGGCAGTAAAGGTAAATTGGAATGGAGAAGATACATAAGGACTTAAATAAATATTCTTAAAATCCATAGGTTATAAATTAAATCCGTTTACGCTTTTTCCTTAGTGGAACTTAGTGAACTTAGCGGCTAATATTAAAGGAAATTAAAATGGAAATAAATAAAAGTTACGAACCACAAAAGATTGAAAAGAAATGGTATGATAATAGTATTAAGAATGGCTATTTCACACCCATAAAGGATAAAAATAAAAAGCCTTATACAATATTAATTCCACCACCAAATGTTACCGGCATTCTTCATATGGGACATGTTTTAAATAACACATTGCAAGATGTAATGATCCGCTATAAACGTATGACAGGTGTTCCTACTCTTTGGATACCAGGTGTAGATCATGCAGGAATTGCAACTCAGAATGTTGTTGAAAAACAGTTGGCTAATGAAGGTAAAACACGTCATGATATCGGCAGAGAAAAACTTGTTGAACGTATTTGGGAATGGAAAAAAGAAAAAGGTGGAAGGATCATCGATCAGTTAAAAATGCTGGGATGTTCTTGTGATTGGACTCGTGAAAGGTTTACAATGGACGAAGGTCTTTCCGAAGCAGTTAAAGAAGTATTCATTCAGCTTTATGAGAAGGGTCTTATTTACAAAGGTAAACGCATTATTAATTGGTGTCCTCGTTGCGTAACTGCTCTCGCAAATGACGAAGTTGATCATGAAGATGAGGCTGGAAACTTATGGAATATGCGGTATCCTCTTAAAGATGGAAGCGGTTTCATTACAGTTGCTACAACCAGACCCGAAACAATGCTGGGAGATACAGCTGTTGCAGTACATCCTGATGATGAAAGATATAAAAAATTAATTGGTAAAACCGTGATCTTACCGTTCATTGAACGTGAAATCCCAATAATTGCTGATGAATATGTAGAAAAAGATTTTGGAAGCGGCTGTGTAAAAATTACACCAGCTCATGATCCTAATGACTTTGAAGTTGGACAGAGAAACGATCTTGAAAAGATCATTGTTATGGATGAACACGGAATAATGAATGAGAAAGCTGGAAAAGACTTTGTTGGTCTCACAAGATTTGAATGCCGCAAGAAAATAATTGAACAGCTAAAAGCAAAAGACATATTAGGAGAGATTGAACCGCATGAACATGCAGTTGGTCATTGTTATCGTTGCGAAACGGTTATTGAATCTTATCTATCCGATCAGTGGTTTGTGAAAATGGAGCCGATGGCAAAACGTGCTATTGAAGTTGTAAAAAATGGTGAAGTTCAGTTCCAGCCAAAACGCTGGATAAAGGTTTATCTGCATTGGATGGAGAATATTAAAGATTGGTGTATATCACGTCAGATTTGGTGGGGACACAGGATACCGGTTTATTATTGTGATGAATGTGGAGAAATTACTGTAGCAAAAGAAACACCAGAAAAATGTGATAAATGTGGTGGTATAAATTTCACTCAAGATGAAGATGTGTTGGATACTTGGTTCTCAAGCTGGTTATGGCCTTTCAGCACAATGGGTTGGCCAAACAAAACAGAAGACCTGGATTATTTTCTTCCAACAAATCTTCTGGTTACAGCTCCTGGTATAATCTATCTTTGGGTTGCACGAATGATAATGGCAACTTTAGAGTTCCAGGATAAAATTCCTTTTGATACTGTTCTCTTACATGGAATGGTTTTGGATGAAACCGGAATGAAAATGAGTAAATCGTTGGGAAATTCTCCAGATCCAATACACATCATTGAAGAATACGGAGCTGATGCGTTAAGGTTCAGTATGATCTTCAATACACCAAAAGGTGCTGATAGCTATTATTCCAATTCAATTCTTGATATTGGAAGAAATTTTGCTAATAAAATTTGGAACGCCTATCGCTTCATGATGATGAATGTAGAAAAGATCGATGGACTTCCAAAGCAGGAAGAACTTAAACTTGAACTTGCTGATAAGTGGATATACAGCAGACTCAATGAAGTTATTCAGCTTACACAAAAGAATTATGAAGAACTCAGGTTAAATGATACTGCAAATATCTTGATGGATTTCATCTGGAAAGAATTTTGCAGCTGGTATTTGGAACTCTCTAAAGATAGAATTTATAATAGTGAAGATAAAGAAGGACAATTAACTGCAAAGTATGTACTGTTAGATGTATTTCAAACTTCTATGCGTCTTTTGCAGCCTATCATGCCATTTATAACGGAAGAGATCTGGCAGGGAGTTAAGAACTATTTTCCAATATCAGAAGAATCACTTGTTATTGCAGAATTCCCAAGAGTGAATAAAGATTTTATTGATGAAAAGATCGATACAGATATGACATTGATCCAAGAGACTATTACATCTATTAGAACCTTGCGAAAACAAGTTAATCTTGCACCAAAAGTAGAGATTGAGATTCATATCAAAGTTGCTGATGATGAGCAAATAGAACTTTTAAAGTCTTATGAGAATTACTTTTTGAAGTTGGCAAAAGTTACAACCATGAAAGCGGATGTAAACTTAAATAAACCAGCTTCTTCTATTGCTGCTGTTGTTCAAAATATGGAAATTTATCTTCCATTGGAAGGTCTTATAGATCTTAAAGAAGAAAAAAATAAATTTACAAAACAGCTTGTTAAATTAGAAAGGGAGTTAAAAATAATTTCCGGTAAATTAAATAATGTTAAATTCATATCAAATGCTCCGGATGAGATTGTAAAAAAAGAGAAAGAGAAATTCTCTGAGATCGAAACGAAAGTTAATAAAACTAAAGAACTTCTTGCTGGATTGAATTAAATAGCTATGCGGAAGCTGAAATAATCTTCCGCAATTTTGTGGAGGTGAAAATTATGAAGATAGGAATCTGGTTTGTAGTAATTGTGATTTTATTTACCCTTTCGTGTACAAAAGTATCAACATCTCCTGATGATAGTTTAACAGAACCATCAAACCTTACTTTAGAACAGATCGATCTTGAAAGTATCCGATTAACCTGGCAGGATAAAAGTACAGCAGAAGAGGGTTTCCACATTGATAGAAAAATTTGTGAAAATGAATGGGAAGAAAATTATCAAATATTACCTGAGAATACAACAACCTTTGTAGATTCTGAGTTGGTATCAATCGGTAATTACTCTTATCGTCTATCAGCTTTCTTAAATGATGATTTCTCAGATACAGTCGAAGCAAGTATAAATTTTTTATATGATGATGTGCATTCACTTCACTCTGTTGCAAGTCAAAATAATGTTATAGAATTCTTCGAGTTTCAATTTGCTCTACTAGACAGTAACGGAATCTATGTTCAAAGAGATTATGATGTTTGGTTCAAATTATTGTGTAGACCAGAAGGTACAAATTTGAATGGTGTACTCTATAATACAACCGATTCTCTTTCAGTTCGATCTGTTGAAGGTATTGCATCGGTAACAATGTATGCTGGAAATCAATCTGGAATTGCTGTTTTAAAATGTTATGTTTATAATTCTAATAATGAAGAAATATCGGTTATAAAATCAAATATAGTTATTTATTAGTTAGGAGGAACAATGGTTGAAGATAAGAAAGATGAAGTAAAAGAAGAGGAAATTGAAATTATCGTGGAACAGGAACAAAATTTCACTGATGACCAAAAAAAATTAAAATTTTACAAAAGATTACGGCAGAGGATCCATAAATTTGCCGTCGCTAAAGGTGGAGATAAAGCCGGTGCATTCACCGAATACCTTCTTGCCTTGCCGGATTTCTTTATTTTGTTATGCAGATTAGCTGTTGATAAACGAGTTGGTAATAAACAGAAATTATTAGTAGGAGGAATAATTGCTTATGTAATATCTCCCATTGATATTATTCCCGATTTTATTCCGTTTATCGGTTATGTAGATGATCTTGTTCTGGTAGTTTACGGATTAAATATGGTTTTGAATGAAGTAGATAAACAAGTTCTAATTGATAACTGGAGCGGGGAAGAGGATGTTCTTAAACTTCTTCAAAAGATTACTTATGTTGCAGAAAATTTTCTCGATAAGAATATATTGAGAAAGATAAAAGGTTGGTTTTCAAAGATCCATTAGAATTTATGAAACTATTATTAGCAACTCGCAACAAAGATAAAGTAATTGAGATAAAAGAGATATTGAAGGATTTGGAAGTGGAGATTGTCTCAGCCTCTCAGTTTCCTGATATGCCGGATGTGATTGAAGATAAAGACACGATCAAAGGAAATTCTATTAAGAAAGCAACTGAATGTGCAGATTTTTCCAAACTGCTCACAATTGCTGATGATACCGGTTTGTTCGTTGATGCTTTAGATGGCAAACCAGGTGTTTATGCTGCCAGATTTGCAGGAGAGAATTGTTCCTACAAAGACAATCGTGTGAAAATGTTAAAAGAGATGAAAGGTAAAACAAATCGCAAAGCACAATTCCGAACTGTATGCGCTCTAGTTTCTCCGGTTGGATTACTAGCAACTACAGAAGGAATTGTTGAAGGAAAGATCACTGAAGAAGAGTATGGAAGTAATGGTTTCGGTTATGATGCAATTTTTAAAGCAGATGAAACCGGCAAAACTTTTGGTGAGATGACATTACGTGATAAGGAAATAATAAGTCACCGAAGTAGAGCTTTTAATAAAATGATACCGATTTTAATTGATTATATAAATAAACAAGGAGATAAATTATGGTAAATCCAAGTATTTTTAGGGCTTATGATATCAGAGGTGTTGTCGATAAAGATCTTAACGAAGATATTCTCTACAAAATAGGAAAAGGATATGGAACATTTTTACGCAGACAGAATTTGAAAACTGTGTGTATCGGTGGTGATGCGCGTCTCAGCACTCCTGTCTATAAACAAGCATTTTTAAAAGGTATGCTTGAAACAGGTATTGATGTTATTGATGTTGGGATCATGGCTACTCCGGTTCTTTATTTTTCTATTTGGAAGTTGAAGACAGATGGTGGTGTTATGATCACTGCCAGTCACAATCCTGCAGAGTATAATGGAATAAAATTGAATCAAGGTTTGCAAAGTGTTTATGGTGAGCAGATACAGGATATTCTCAAACTAATCCAAAACGAAGATTTTGAGATCGGAGAAGGTTCACTTTCCACAAACGATAAAATGGATGAGATTTATAAAGATTATATTTTCAAAGGTATCAAGTTGGAAAGACCTGTCAAAGTGATTGTTGATGGCGGTAATGGTGCAGGAGGACCATATCTTCCTGAAATATTAAGAAGACTTGGATGTGAAGTAACAGAAATGTACTGCGAGCCGGATGGAACATTTCCAAATCATCATCCAGACCCAACAGTAGAAAAATATATGACAGATCTTATAGCAGCAGTAAAAAACTCTGATGCAGAAGTAGGACTTGGCATGGATGGTGACGCTGACAGAATCGGTGTGATTGACGAAAATGGTAAGATGTTATTTGGAGATCAAATTTTAAATATTATTGCTCGTGATTTCCTAAAAGCAAATCCGGGAGAAAAGATCATTGGTGATGTAAAATGTTCCAAAAACTTTTTTGATGATATTAAAAAACATGGTGGAATTCCTATAATGTATAAAACAGGTCATGCAAATATTAAAAGCAAAATGCAACGAGAAGGTCTGTTAATGAGTGGCGAGATGAGTGGTCATGTATTCTTAAAAGATCGATTTCTCGGTTTTGACGATGCTATTTATGTTTGTGCCCGTTTTGTTGAGATCATGAGTAAAACCGATAAACCGGTTAGTACATTCTTAGAAGATCAACCTAAGATGTACAACACACCCGAACTTCACGTGGAAAGTACTGATGACGATAAATTTGATCTGGTAGAAAAAGTACGTGATTCATTTATTGCTGAAGGATATGATGTGAATGATATTGATGGCATGCGGATAACATTCAAAGACGGTTGGGGACTTTGCAGAGCATCAAATACAACTCCGGTACTTGTTTTACGTTATGAGGCTGAATCTGAAGAAAGACTGAAAGAGATACAGAAGCTTATTGAAGACCGGATAGAAAAATTGAAATAGAATATAATAATTGCTCACGGATCTTCACGAATTTGACAGATAGAAGAACGTGAATAAGATTTTACTTCCGAAGGTAATGTAAACTTTCAAAGAATTCTTAACCTTCGGAAGGTTTTCTGAATTTTTTAATTGTTGAATGAGGTTAATATGATTAAAATGACAAAAAAAGCAATATTCTTTTTGATTCTTCTAGTGATGATAATACTACAAATTAATTCTATTGAAATTGAATATGAAAACACTTGGAGTAGATTCACACTATATAACAAAGGCATTGATT
>JAYEKK010000171.1:0-11776 GCA_034660955.1 Candidatus Cloacimonadota bacterium
TTTCAAATATAGAATTGATGGGCTGGATTCCATTCAATAAGGCAGTATCTTATATCAAGGCTTCTAAAATTGGTCTCTGTCCATTTTTGCGTAATATTCATCATGACACAACTTATGCAAATAAAATGTTTCAATATATGGCTTATGGAAAACCCATAATAGTAAGTGATTGTACCTCACAGAAAAATTTGATTAAGAAAGAAGAATGCGGATCAGTATTTAAAGCAGAAAATGCTGAAGATCTGGCAACAAAAATTATAGCAATGGAACAGAGTCCAAAGTATAATGAAATGTCTGATAATTCATTTAATGCTGTCATTAATAAATATAACTGGAAATCTGCAGCAAAACAATTAATAATCATCTATCAGGAATTAGAATGAAAATTAAATATTTTATTAGGTTGATCGTAATGGAATCATTTTCATTACTTTTGGGAATTTTGGCTCTAATAATACCCAAACATAGAGGACTGATATTGTTTGGTAGTTTTTCAGCTGAAAGGTTTGGTGATAATTCTGCAGCATTGTTTTGTTATATTCACAAGAATCATCCAGAATTAACTGCTGTTTGGATGACGAACAATGATCATGTAGTTGAAGAGATCAAACAGATAGGCGGTTCAGTATTGAAGCGTCGAACACTTAGTGGTATTTGGTTGTCTTTAAGGGCGGAAGTAGTTGTTTCTTCTCATGGAATAAAAGATGCCATAATGTTTGAGCCATTCTTTCATCGACCAAAATTAGTTTATCTTGGGCATGGTATTCCATTGAAAAAAGGTTGGATTGGAATTGAAAATATCCCAGTAAAATTTAAAAAAGCATCATTGAGAAAGATTAAATATTCTACTTTTATGATATCTTCTTCGGAATTTTCTGCACAACTGCAAAATGATTTCTTACCAATTGGTAAAAACAAAGTAAAGATAATAGGGCTTCCCAGAAACGATATGCTTTTTGAACTAGATAAGCATGCTATACAAAAAAAGTATAATTTAGATGAATTCAAAAATGTGATTTTCTATGCTCCAACTTTTAGGAATTGGGAGTTGACCAGATTTTTTCCATTTGAAGATTACAATATTAAAGAACTAAATAAATTTTGTGAATTGAATGAAGCTTGTTTCATTCTTCGACCTCACCACAATGACTTGAAAAGCATGAACACGGATTTCTGGAAAGAGATTAAGGGATCTTCTAATTTTAGAATAATAACACACGAGAGATGTTCGAATGTAAACGAACTATTAGTAGCATCTGATTGCTTGATAACAGATTACTCTTCCATTTTTTTTGATTATCTTCTATTGAATCGTCCAATGATCTTCTTACCCTATGATTTGGAAAAATATAAAAAGGAACATGGCTTTTTAATTGACTATGATTCTGTTACTTCAGGATATAAACCAAAGGATCAGAAAAAATTATTAAAAAATTTGGAACAGATTATTTATGGTAAGGATGAATTTAAAAGTTTAAGGAATAAATTAAAAAACAAGGTTCATGAATACCAAGATTCAAATGCATGTTTTCGTGTTACTAAAGAAATAAAAGGTTTAATGAAATGAAAAAGCTAAGAATAACAATTATCGGTAATTCTGTAGCAATCCGTAACCGTCCTCCACAAAAATTTCCAAATAATAAAAATTATGGCTTGTTACTTGAGGAACTGCTTCAAAAAAGACATCCAGAGCAAATTATTATGATTACAAACATGGGGTTTAGCAGAGCTACAATAACAAACATCATTCACAAATATGATGAATATATTGCTTCAATGCCCGATTATTTTATTATTAATATTGGAGTTAGTGATGCTTCCACAAGGGAAATACCTTACTGGTTTGCTGAGATTATAAATAATTCAAAGCAAAGTTGGTATAAAACACTTATTACTGCTTTTCATCATTATTGTATAAAACCAAATAGAAGCTTTTTTGTAAAAGTGCGTGGAAAAAAAAGTTGGATTACTCAAAAGAAATTCGGAAAATATTATAAAGAGCTAATTCTCTTTTTACAGAAGGAAACAAATGCAAGAATAATCGCTGTTCCGATAAATCCAGCGAATGATCGTGTGGAAAAGGCTGTACCTGGTAGTTCTGAAAATTATAAAAAATTTAATAGTGTAATTAGATCAATTACTGATGAATGTAATGGTATTTATTTAGAGCTTGATGATCTAAATTCAGAAGTGCATTATCCTGATGGAATTCATTATTCATTACAAGGAAATAGACTGGTTGCTGAGAAGCTGTTTGATCTTATTGAAAAGGATATTAAATATGCTGAATAAACTTAAAGATACTGCTAAACATACATTTATTTATAGTATTGGAAATCTATCTACGAAGATTATCGGGTTACTATTATTACCCTTGTATACTGCAAAATTATCACTTCTGAATTATGGAAGATTCACAATCCTAGAAACAACTTCGATGTTTTTAACAATGGTATTGGGATTACGGATAGTTTCATCTATGATGCGATGGAGTGCAGAAACAGAAGATAAAAATGAACAAGGAAAGATTCTATTTAATACGTATGTTATTTTACTCATAACAGCCATTGCAATAAATATTATTTTTTCTCCAATAAAATTCTGGTTATCGCAAGTTTTTTTCTCAAGTACAGATTATTCTCATTTCTTCACAGTTATATTTGTGATCATTGGTTTGGAAATGGTTAATCAAGCTCCAATGAACTTGTTCCGATTTCGAGGGAAGCCGGTTGTCTATTCCGTTTTTTTTGCAGCGAAATTATTCATTGTTCTAATTTTTAATATATATTTCTTAGTATATGCCGAAATAGGTGTGATCGGGATCTTTTACAGTCAGTTAATAGCTAACGCAATTCAGATGCTTTGTACAATACCAATATTATTAAAGAACTTCCAATACAAATTTGATCTTAGATTGATCAAGGAAATGCTTGGTTACAGCATCCCGCTTATTTTCAGTGCGATTTCGGTTCAACTGCTGGCAATTGGTGATAGATATATAATCAAGTATTTGCTGGATTACTCACAAGTAGGAATTTATTCACTCGGTTATAAAATCGCTGGAGTTCTTAATGTGTTTGTTGTGCAGGCTTTTGCACTTGGTTTTTTGCCAATTGCTTACAAAATGCAGGATTCTCCTGATGCACAATTATTTTTTAAAAAGGTCTTTAAATATTTTTCTATGATATTGGTTTTCGGTGCATTAGGATTATCACTATTCTCAAAAGAGATACTGCTTATTTTTGCTCAGAAACCTGAATTCCAAATAGCATATAAAATTGTACCATTCATTACAATCGCCTTTATTTTTAAGGGTATACAATATATGTTCCTTCTCGGATTTCATTATGTAAAGAAAACCAAATATGTTGCTTATATAGTAACAATTGCTTTATTTGTGAATATTGGTTTGAATTTTACATTGATCCCCAAATTAGGAATTTGGGGTGCTGCACTAACAACTGTTATATCGTCGTTGTTGATTTCTGTTATTTCATATTATGTTTCTCAAAAGTTCTATCCTGTAAAATATGAAATTGGTAAAATGTTTATTGTATTTGCTGTTGGAACAACATTATATTTGATATCAGGATTTTTAGCAGACGCTAATATTTATTTTGGAATTGGCATTAAAATTGTTTTGTGCTTAGTTTTCCCGATTTTATTATACGTTTTCAAATTCTACGAAAAGACAGAATTGGATAAAATGAAAAAAGTATTAAGCAAGTTTCGAAAATAAAAATGCTCCAACCCAAGAAGAGCAGGAGCAAATAATTACATTAACTATTAGGTTATTTCAATAGAAGCATCTTTTTTGTATAAGTTTTATCTCCTGCTTGAAGCTTGTATAAATATACTCCCGTTGTAACCGGTTTTCCAGATTCGTCTGTTCCATTCCAAATGACTTGGTGAACTGGTGAATTAGTAAATTGGTTAATTGGAAACGACTTTACCTTTTGCCCTTTCAAGTTATATATAACTAATTCTGAATTTCCAGTTACTTCTGTATTTAATTCAAAGGAAATCGTAGTTGTCGGATTAAACGGATTCGGGTAATTTTGATGTAATATGGTATGTAATAAATAAGTATTATTACTCAAACTAGTTGTATCAACCACTGTAATATAATTGAACTTTACTTCAGTATCTTCATCAAACCCATCAGTAATTGTCAGTGATACATCATAACTACCAATTTGCTCGTAAATAAATAATGGGTTTTGCTGATTACTATCTATTGAACCATCATTGTCAAAATCCCACATATAGCCAATGATATCACCCATAGACAGATTTGTAAATTGGACCTCTAATGGGAACTCTCCATTAATGGGTGATCCCTCAAAATCAGCGTGAAGAGAATCTGTAACTGTAATATAATTAGTTTTTATTTCAGTATCTTCTTCAACACCATCACTCACAGTTAAAGTGATAGTATATACTCCTAATTCAATAAATGTGTAGCTAGGATTTTGTAAATATGAATCAATAATTCCATCATTATTGAAATCCCACTCTCTCACTAATATATTACCTAGAGAAAGATCAGTAAACTGGACTTCAAGTGGAGTAGCTCCTGACAAGGGATTCCCTGAAAAATCTGCATTGAGTTGATGAAAATAGTATGCTCCCATATCTGCTATTGTGCCATCAGGGTCTAATGGTGAAGCTGGATCACCTGCATCGATACAAGGTGATGCTTCTTGAAGATGATAATTTCCAATATAGGGATTAACAAATAAAGGGTTAGAACTTATATTTCCTAATCCTTCCCATCCATTTTTAATATCTGAATAATTTATTGAAATTGTTCCACCATAATCAAGAAGAATCTCAGAAGGGGAATTATTCCATAAGATACAGTTAAACAAGTTTGGGCAGGAATTAGTATCACAATGTATTGCACTCCATGAACTATTATTATTACAAATTGTAACATTTTCTAATACAGGACAAGCCCCGCTAGATAAATAGATAGCACCACCTTTTTCCATTGCGGTATTGTCCGCAATTAATGTATTTATTAGGGTTGGAGAACATGATGAAAATCCAATGCCACCTGAATTTGAAGATGCAAAGTTGTTCTTTATGATTACATTTGTTAATATGGGATTTGAGTTACTAAAATGGATTCCTCCAGAATTATTATAAGAAAAATTATTTACCACAGTTATTCTATACAACATTGCATTTGCATTATTCCAAAATGAAATACCACCTGCATTAACAGCTTGATTATTAGTTACAATAAGATTATTTAAAGTTGGAGATGAAGAATCGATGGAAATACCTCCTCCACGATTATCTGGATATGTTGATCCAGATGCATATCCATTTCTTATTGTAAAACCAGTTAACACAGTGGTTGAGTTTTCATTGTCCTCAAATGTAACAACTCTTCCATTTTGTGAACCGTCAATTATTGTTTGTTCGATATACGAGCTGTCTTGAGTTGTGAGAAACATTGAGGCAACAACAATATTATGACCATTATAGTTTATATTCTCATAATACGTTCCAGGTTGAACTAAAATGGTGTCTCCTTCTGCTGAAACATCTATGCCTTGCTGAATTTGAGAATAATCCGCAGGAATATTGATTATTGTTGCAGAAAGAAACGCAAAAGAGTATAGTAAGATGAAAATAATTAACGTACTTCTAGTGTTTTTCATAAAACCCTCTTAATGTGCTTATATTTATGTTCTTTTCAGAATTTAACTCATTATTTCTTAAATCAATACTATTTCAATAAAAGCATCTTTTTTGTATAAGTTTTATCTCCTGCTTTAAGCTTGTATAAATATACTCCCGTTGTAACCGGTTTTCCAGATTCGTCTGTTCCATTCCAAATGACTTGGTGAACTGGTGAATTAGTAAATTGGTTCATTGGAAACGACTTTACCTTTTGCCCTTTCAAGTTATAGATTATCAATTCTGCATTTTCAGTATTTTCAGTGTTTAATTCAAAGTATATGGTTGTGGTAGGGTTAAATGGATTGGGGTAATTACCCAATGAATTTAACTTCATTGTAGAAATATCTTCTTCAGCATCTGTACCGACCAAATCAATATCTGTATCATCTCTAGGCTCGAGTTTAAAATCTCCATAAGTATAATCTACTACTCCGGTAAGGTTAAAGATAAGTTGTCCTAACAGTGGCTCATAGGTATAATTGCCTAATCCACCAATTATGCAGGTACCGGATTGATCTTCAACTTCCCAATTACCATAGCCAAGGTCTTCATTAGAAACGGTCACATTCTGAATTTTTGTAAGAACACTTTCATAGTCTTCTGTTGAAGATAGTGTTGCTGCATCGATCACAATTGGATTAGGCAGATCAGCGCTTCCCAAAATCGTCATATTAATTATGTCGGTTATCTCTGTTTTATCATTGTATTCAAGAACAGTTCCTGAGATTATGATCTCATCCCCAACCACAACTTCTTGCAATGGATAGATAACAATTCCATTCCATGCACCTACACCATCTTGAATAAAGAAATAATTCTCAAATTTAGCAGTAACAATCCCTGAAGTTTCTACAAGTTCTCCTACATGAGGAGATGGACCGGTAACGGAATATTGGATCTCGTAAATTGTATAGGGAGTAACTGGGATTGGTTCAATAATAGAGAAAGGATCATTACTCTGGTCTGACGGATCTCCATCAATTGCGTCAGAAATGATAATAACATACCCATCGCTAATTGATTGATCGATCGGGATATCCCATTCCCATTCTCCATCGTTTTCAGTGGAAGCAATCAGGATTTCTCTTGTTCTTTCGTAAATCATTCCTAATTCTATTTTTACATTATCAGTGAAGTTTATTGATGTCCAGGTAATTGGATGAGTAGACCCTTGTTCCCATTGTTCTCCACCGTTTGGACTTACTACAATAATTGTAGGTTCCGGAGTTCCTCCCAAAGTTTGACCAATATTCAATTCTCCGGGAGTCTCTGGTGCAGGATCTTGCCAGATGAAATCACTATAAACAGCTCCTGACCCAAGTAGCTGAAGTGACTCTCCAATTAAAGTTGAGCTTCCTTCAACAACACCAATATCGGTTGACATCACACCATTTGCTGGACCATCAACTGCTTCAAAAGTACCTTCATAACTTAAGAATTGCCCAGTGATAAGAGTGCCCTGGTAATCAATTGCAATTCCGTCTGGAGCTCCATTTTGAATGCCGGCAATTAATTTATAATAAATAGTGAAATTATCAATAACAGACCCTGTTGTAAAAGAATCTAAAGTATGTGTTCCATAACTTGCCCCTCCGTTACCGTTATACTGAGTTAGTGTGAAATCACTTAATGTATAACTTCCTGTATCTTCCAGAATAATCTCAATAAATTCACCTTCATCAGTACCTGCGTTGTCGTAATGTAACTCATTTATCCACACATTCTGTGCCGAAAGTAGCGTTCCTAAAAACAATACAACTATAAACAATTTTTTCATCTTTTCCTCCTAATACTTTTTACCATTCTTTAATTTCTATTTGAGAGAATATTGGTGCCATCTTATCAGCTGCTCTTTTTTGATAATTTTTTACAGCTTCCTGAAATCTATACCAATTTGTTTGTTTATAATTTTCTTTAAAAGATAGTTTATCTTTAATTGGATCAAATTTTACTTTTTTATCATTAACAAATTTGATATCTTCTAAAATTGCTTTATTGAACCAGCTATATGGATCATATTCAGCATTGGCATTATGATTAGAGATAAGTTCTTGATATTTTACAATTCTTTCTTTCATTTGTTTTTTATATGAAGATAAATGTCTTTCATCAATCTTATCTTTGAGAATATCAGTGATATTTGCTTTTACTTCTGTCCAGTTAGTTGGACTAGCTGTGAACATAAGAAAATTCTTATAAAGTTTATTAGATGCTAATAAAATACGCTCAGTATTATCGATTGTAGCATTCTCTTCTATAAGACGTGGATCGTGCCATACAAGATTAGGAATATCTGGTTTATAACCTGCATCTGCATGTCCTATATTCGGGGAGAGAGTTTCCCAAACTCCTTTCATAGCATTCATCTCGTCGAAATTCCCAATAAAATTCTGATGAGAAATAGTATCAGACAACATATGAGAAGCAATACCGAGTGAGTATAAGTTTTCACTCTTTGTTGCATCATAAAAAATTTCTTGAGCATGGGTACTGGAAGAAGTAGTATTAAGAAGGTGCATCTTTCCATCTTTCCTTCTAGTTTTGGGGCTGGTTGGGTTTCCAGGCATGAAATGAAATAATAAATATATCCGCATTAATTGTTTTCTGGGTCGAGTGATATTCTTAGTTTGGGTCACGTAATTCTCATACATAGAATTATCAGTAAGCTTTATATTATATTGAGTTGAATTATCATCAACATACTGCGATGAGTAGGCAATAATCTCTGCTTCGGTATTGTCAAAACCAGCTTCTAATGCCAAATATTTTGTCAGGTAATAATGAAATTCAATATTCATTGTCTCTCCCTATTATTTTAAAATAACCTATAATTAAAAACACAATTATCCATAAATTAATGTTTATTTGGTAAACATATGGTGTCAACTAATTATTATTTTTTAAAGTAATTAAAAAGCCCCATCCATTTCTGGATAGGGCAAATTTGTATCAATGGTTAACTATTTATCTTCATTAAGAAGTTCAGGATAGAGTGGAAATTTAGCACAGAAATTACGAACTTGAATCTTTATTTGAGCCAACTTTTCTTCATTATCATGATTAGAGAAAACTTGAGAGATGAATTCTGCAATTTGTTCCATATCTTTTTCTTTCATTCCTCTTGTTGTAATGGCTGGAGTTCCAAGGCGAATACCAGAAGCTACAAAAGGAGGTCTGCTGTCGAAAGGAACTGTATTTTTGTTTGCAGTTATACCAGCTTTATCAAGAGCACCTTCCATTTTCTTCCCACTTGGGTTCCCACTATCTTTATCACCCAGATCTATCAGCATGAGATGGGTATCTGTTCCACCAGAAACTAAACGGAGTCCTTTATTTTCCAAAGCTTTTGCTAATGCTGTTGCGTTATTTATTACTTGTTCTTGATAGAGTTTAAAATTATCTTGAAGTGCTTCTTTGAATGCTGCAGCTTTTGCAGCAATAATATGTTCTAGTGGTCCACCCTGGATTCCCGGGAAAACCTGCTTATCTACTTCTTTTGCATATTCTTCTCTACAGAGTATCATGCCGCCTCGCGGTCCTCGTAAGGTTTTATGAGTTGTTGTTGTTACAATGTCTGCATAAGGGATAGGGTTCTGATGTAACCCGGCCGCAATAAGACCTGCAATATGAGCCATATCAACAAATAATGTTGCTCCTACTTCATCGGCAATTTCGCGGAATTTTTTAAAATCAATTTTACGTGGATATGCACTTGCTCCAGTAAGTATCATTTTAGGTTTATGTTCAATTGCAAGTTGTCTTATTTCTTCATAATCAAATTGTTCGGTGTTTTTATTCACACCATAAGGAATAATATTATATAATGCACCGGAAAAACTGAGTGGATGCCCGTGAGTGAGGTGCCCACCATGCGTGAGTTCTAAACTAAGAACTGTATCTCCAGGCTTAACCAACGCAAAATATGCAGCCATATTTGCTTGAGAACCAGAATGGGGCTGTACGTTTACATGATCTGCACCATAGATTTCTTTGGCTCTTTCAATTGCGAGTTTTTCAACTTCATCTACCCATTCACAACCACCATAATATCTTCCATAAAGGCGATATTTTAACTTTCCGGTCTTTTTACTGTAGCGATAAGGATAACCCTCTGCATACTTATTTGTAAGAACGGAACCAGCAGCTTCAAGTACTGCTCTGGAAACGAAATTTTCAGAAGCTATTAATTCCAGATTCTCTGTTTGACGCTTCAATTCTTTATACATTGCATCATAAAGTTCCGGATCATTTTTTTTTATAAATTTCATCTATTATTTCTCCTTCTAATTCAACGCAGATTTCTTATGATTGCTTATGAAAAAGTATAACAATAATTTTGATGTAATTTTGTTTTATATTGTATCTCTTTTCTTTCATCATATTATTTATCATAATTTACTGCGTTAATCAGCGTTTAATTTCATAGTCAGTTATTTTATCTAATCTTTTTTGGTGTCTTTCACCTTCAAACTCAGTATTGAGCCAAACATCTATGATCTCTTTTGCAAGATGTATTGAAATGAATCTTCCGGATAAAACCAAAATATTGGAATTATTATGAAGTCTTGAAAGTTGTGCAAATTGCTTTGTTTGACACAATGCAGCTCTAATCCCAGGAACTTTATTTGCCACAATACTCATGCCAAGTCCACTTCCACAAATCAATATCCCTCTTTCACAATCTCCCTTAGAAACAGCTTCAGCAGCCTTAAATCCAGTGTCTGGATAATCCATTGAATCTGAATTTGTTGGACCATGATCAATAACATCATATTTGGTTAAAATTTTTTTTATTTTTTCTTTAAGATCAAAACCGGCGTGATCGGAAGCAATAGCGATTTTCATTAAATATCCTCGATTTCAATATTATTTTGTAATTCTTTATCTGCCCGCAAACAGGCAAAAGCAAGAGAATAAAGTTTGTTTCGAACTGTGTCACTCCTCGATGAAAAAGTGGTTGGCACTTTAGTTCCAACAATAGCTGTAGCCATATCGGCATGGGCAAAATAAGTTAAAGATTTATAGAAAACATTTGCCACTTCCAAAAATGGAAAAACGAGGCAATCTGCATTTCCTTGCACACAACTGGTCACTCCTTTGTGTTGCAGGCTGTCAGGATCAATCGACAGATCAATGGAAAGCGGTCCATCAACATCAGCATTCTTGATCTGTTGCCTGTCAGCCATTTTGGAAATGAAGGCAGCATCTACAGCAGTAGGGATTTTTGGATAAAGTTTTTCCGAAAATGATATGATTGAAACTTTTGGCCTTTTGATGCCAATCTTCCTTGCAGTTTCAATCACATAATTTGTCATTGCGATTTTTTGTTCTATATTCGGCCTGGGAATAAACGCCGCATCTGCAAAAATTAACAGCTTATGATAATTGGGAATTTCTGCAATGGAAATAGATGTTAAAGTTGCATCCGGGATCGTTAATCCATTGTCTTTATCAAGTATGCATTTCAGTAATTTATCTGTTGAGATAAAACCCTTCATCAACACATCACCTTTACCTTCATTTAAAAGTGAAATTGCTATTTTTCCGGATTCCAATTCGTCTGGCTCATTGATTATTGTGTAAATACTGGGATCAATATCATTTTCAGCGCAAATCTTATTTATAATTTTTTCGTTACCTATAAGAGTGAAATCTGCAAGCTTAAGTTCTATAGCCCTTTTTGTAGCTAGAATTGTTGTATCGTCTTGTCCATAAGCGACTATGACTTTTTTCTTGGATTTAGTTTTAACAAGCTTTATCAAATTTTCTAATTTTTTAATCGCCATTTTTTTTCTCCGAATTTTTTCTTACTGAAAACAGAACTCAAGCTTTAATGTCAAGAGATTACAATTATTGTAGTTGTTAGTATAATATTATTTTAAAACGAATTTAAATATCAAAAGAAAAAAGAGGCTACAAGTGTAACCTCTTTTATAAATAAATATTTTATGCTTCTTTTTGTTTAGGTGGTTTTACACCGAGAATAATACCGGCAGCGACGATACATAAAACACCGCAAATTATGAAGGCGAGAGAGAAATTATTCATATCTCCCAGTTTTCCACCGAGGATTGGTCCGAAA
>JAYEKK010000172.1:0-2765 GCA_034660955.1 Candidatus Cloacimonadota bacterium
ACAGCAGATTCTAAGAGGAAAGAATATTGAAGTTGTTCATACTCATAATCCTGTTGCCAGTTTTTATGGAGGAATATGTGCAAAAATTGCAGGAATAAAAGCAGTCGTAAACACAAGACATGGCATGGGAAATGCCCCTCATAATAAAAAAGAGAATTTTTTTACATTTATTAGAAATTTCAGACCTCACCTTTTCACCTAAACAAACACGCCAATTAAATGCTCTCGAAAAGATGTAAAGAATAAAATTTCAGAACTATAATTTTGAATTGAAGATAGGTAAAATATTACTCCTGAGAAAAAAGAAAGGAGTGATAACGATGAAAGCAGAATTGCAACAGATATTAGGAACAGATAAGAAGAATCCTGTGTTAACGCTGTATCGCGATGAAAAAACAAAGGTGATCGTAGTATTTTTTGGGATGGCGTTGTTGGGAGTGATTCCAGGAAATAAAGATCACGCGTTGTATAAAATAATGGTAGGGCAATTATATAATGCAGGGCTAAAGAGGAAGAATTTGGTAAAGGCGTTTGGAGTAGCACGAACGACAATGCAGAGATGGGGCAAGGCAGTACAAAAAGAAGATGAAACAGAAATGCTTAAAAGTTTAAGCAACCCGGGATTTCCTAAAAAAATAACAGAAGAAGTAAAGAAATATATTGGCTGGCATTTTCCTCAAATATACGCAAGAAATAAAAAGAATTACAGTTGTGAATTGGTAAACAATATAAAGGAAGTTTTTGGAAAGCAGATAAGCGCCTCGGCAATACGTCCATTGATTGGTAAGCTAAAAAAAGAAATAATATCTGAGGGTGAAGAAAAAAAGAGAGCGCATATTGTCGAGTTGGCAGAAGGCAAAGAAAATAAAAAAGGAAATAATGAAAAGAATATCGACGGAATAACAAATATGAAAAGCAAATCCTTAACAAGTGAAGAACCGCGTAATCGCCAGCATGCGCTCTGTAATTATGTTAGTGAAGGAAATTATGAGCTATGCCACCATGCGGGAGTATTGGCATTCAGCACTTTGGTAAATAGGATTGGAAACAGTAACGATGAAAAAACAATGTTGATAAAACAATGGATACTAAGTATATTATTAGGTGCGATGAATATAGAACAGACAAAATTATTAGATTTTAATTCAATAGAGGTATTATTGGGGAAGGTCATTCGCCATTTAGATACGCAGAGGACGCGTTTAGTAAAAATGAGTAAAGAAGAGCAGTTAAAAAATATGCTACTCAAATACAATGGAGAGTTAGTAAAAATAGATAAATTTAGAGATTTCTATTTTGATCCACATGTTAAGCATTATACCGGAGAAAAGAAGATATTAAAGGGATGGTGCTCGGCAATACGGTTTGCGGAAAAAGTAATTAATATGGATTTCATCCATACGAGAGAAGGGCATCCTGTGTATGTAGAGGAGAGTGATAATTTCAATGATGTGAGGATCAGATTTAAGAAGTTGCTAGAAAATTTCAGGCAGAAAATGGGCATTGATGCTGATAAATACTTAACATATACCGTGGACCGAGGGCTGTATGGGATGGAATTATTTCAGCATTTTTTGGAAGAAGGCTCCCGAGCAAATTTTATCATTTGGGAGAAAGGGTATAAAAAAGATCAATGGGATCAAGAAGAAGCTGTGAAGGAATGTGAAATGTTTAGATGCCGGAATAATGCAACGGATCTTTTAAAATATACATTTAAATATTTTGAAAGAAATTGGAAAAAAGAAGAGAATATTCGTCAAATAATAGTACGGGCAACAAATCCCAAACAAAACACAATCGAGGTATCCATCCTCTCAAATGATAAAGAAAAAGATGCTAGCGAAATAATAAAACTCATGTTTAAAAGGTGGTTGCAGGAAAATGATTTTAAATATTTAGATAATCATTTTGGGATTAACGAAATAACCAGTTATGTATCAAAACCGTATGCTGAACCTTTAGCAGCAAGTTTAGTTGACGTGCAGCAGAATAGCGGCAAGTATAAAGCGCTGCAGATGAATATCCGCTACGACAAGAAAGAATTAAAGGATCTTTTATTGCAGAAACATTTAAATGATAAGAAGAAACCTCTAAGAGATGAAAGAATACAAGAATTAACAAGTAACATAAAAAAAACAACAGGCATGCTTAAAGAAACACAAAAAGAAGTTTCACGCCTTAATACGGTTATCAATGAATGCTATTTTAGAATGACAACATCGACAAAGGAATTGATGGATGTTGTAAAAATTACCGCGCGTAATATGTTTTATGAAGGATTCAAGCCATTTAAAGAAATGTATGACAACTACCGGGATGATCATATTATTTTTAGAAATTTAACAAGATCATTAGGAGGAATTTCTTTTGGCGAAAAAGAGATTGATGTAGTGTTGTATCCTACGATGAATTATCCAAAAAAGACAAAAGAGATAATAGAACAACTACTGGAAAATATTAACACCACGCTTCCATGCATGCCTGATGGATCCGGCAGAATTTTAAGATTTTCACTTGGTCAAAAAGCAAATAAACTTTTTACCATTATGTCCTGGGATAAGAAATAAGACTTTTCAACCTAAAAAAGAGAGCATTTAACTTGCGATTCCACAAATTTTCGTATCGACGAGACAGGTGAGGTCTGATATTATCAATGCCAGAAATTAATCCAGAAATTAGTATTGGCAATTATTGCCAATTGTGATATACTTATTTCAACAGAATAGGAGGTGCTATATGCCTACGAGAAATGTTAATTTAACAAC
>JAYEKK010000173.1:0-11726 GCA_034660955.1 Candidatus Cloacimonadota bacterium
AATGAATTCATTACGCCCAATAGAAGTTTAAATTAATCTACTTGACTTATACAAGATTTCTTCTAAATGAAGAATAATTCTATAAAAGAAGAAATTTGGAAAGATTGAGTTATGGATAAAAACAAAAAATTAATTCGAAATAGCACAGCAGAATTTTTGATTTTTACTCAGCAAGCTGGAGAAGACGGAATTGAGGTTCAGTATGAAGATAAGACAATTTGGTTATCCTAAAAATTGATAGCAACACTTTTTGATGTGAGTGTAAGAACGATTAACGAACATCTTAAAAACATTTATAAACAAAATGAATTATCTGAAAAAGCAACTATCCGGAAATTCCGGATAGTTCAAGACAGGTTGTTTGAATCTGATTTTGATAAAGATTTACGAAAACAATTAGAAGAATTAAAGACATTTGAAAACTGATACTTTTTATAATTTTTTTTACAAGTTGGGAAACCGTTGAAACGGTTAATCTTTCTAACTTACTAATAGCCCACGGCTTAAGCCGTGGGTTACTTAAAGCCAAAATTACAAACAACCGTATTATTATAATCTGCCTACTTTTTATAGCGAACTCATAGTTCAAGTTTTCTTTTTTAGTCCAGGTGTTGCTTCTCTCGTTTAAATTATTTTTCAGCTTAGGGATTTTAAAATTTGTTGCACATTTTTAAGTTCAAAGTTTATTAGGTTTTGTAGTTCTGTTTGAAAAATGATTGAATCGGCTAACAAGTCGCTCAGTGCTCAGATTGAAAGAAAAGTTTACTAGCCTTTGGCTTGCAGGAAGAGCACTGCACACTCCAACCATTAAGTAAAACTCCCTAAAATCCTGATCTTCTATTCCATCTATCTTTATGATCAAACAGGTTTCGGTCTAGCGGAAGCAAAGATAAATTCTCGCTGACCCTATCAATTCGCTCTTCAATTTGTTCCTGAGTATAATGTTCATTATTTGTTATTGTTGATGAGTGTTTTAATCTTTGCAGCAGATTCAGCATATGCCTGCCGTTATAACCTGCCCGGGAAGCATAAAGTATTGCCAGTTCGTCAGCTTCTTTTTCATAAGCCTGCAGCCTGCCATTCACAATTGTTTCATAAATATTAAAGCAGAGTTCTTCCATTTCTGCTTCAACACTCAGGAATTCTTTATCTTGCACAATTCCCATAGAATCCATTTCTTCTTCCATCTCACCAAAAGCGTTGTCTGACATGATATGATGTTTACGCTCTTCCATTTCCAACATTCCATGATGTTGTGCTACATGAGCAATTTCATGTGCCAGAACACAAGCCAATTCTGCTTCTGTTCTTATCATTTTCAGCATTCCAAGCGTGATAAAAACAATTCCGCCCGGACATGCATATCCATTAACTTCATCGATATCCAGAATGAAAAACTTGTAATTAATATCGTAAACATCGGTAGCTTCAACCACAATATTGCCAACCTGATTCACATACTCAGTTAATGCCAGATTGCCATAAATTCCCAGAGATGCTATTCGTGAGGCAATTCCAATTCCCATACCCTCTTCCGGAAATGAGAAATAATCTTTTACTTCTGTTGTTGGAATAATGAATTTTTTATAGTTGGCTCTATGGTTGAATTCTCTGTAAGTCTCCATCCTAAAATTTTTATATGCTCTTTCATCCAACTTACTAGAAGTGTATAGAGTTAGGAAATTGGGAGCTCCGGCAAACTTTTTAGTAAACTTTTGGGCAAAGCCTTTCACACCGGCACTCATTCCATGCTGTGAAACCCTGAGATCGGTTTTCTGCCTGCCCATCCTGGAAAAAATATCATCAGAAGTCTTTCTTGGAACTGTAACTTTTTTAGAGACATAACCTTCCAGCTCGTTTTTCTGAATTTGTAACCAGCCATTGTCTCTTTCTATTATTGTGAAAGATGTTCCCTTCTCAAGTTCTGCTAATATTTGAAAAAATGATCCCGGTCCGGTTCGTACTATTGCCCTATCTCGTTGAACAATCGCACTTTTCTGAGAAAATAAGCAAATTGAAAATAAAACTAAAATAATTGTAAGAGTTCTTTTCATCCCATTCCTCCCTTTTTGCATGACACATTGCAATAGCAAAGAAAGCTTTGTTTAAGATTGAGTCAATATAATTATTATTCATAACATATTTATCAATAAAAACATTTGACTACTTAAAATACTATTTATATTTATGCAAAAATTTCGTAATAGGATAATTTATGAAAGTATTATTAGTATACAACCCATTTGCAGGACACGGAAGAGCAAAGAAAATATTACCCGAAGTTGAAGCTGAATTCACAAAATATAATATAGAATTTGATCTAAAACTTACAGATTATCCGGAACACGCTACTGAAATAATCAAAGATGCTAAACTAAAAAAATACGATGCTATTATTGCAGCTGGAGGAGATGGAACACTTTTTGAAATTATCAACGGTTATTACATGAATTCCGTCAAGAAGAGACCACCTTTGGGAATATTGCCGATTGGTACGGGAAACGCTGTTGCCCGGGACCTTGAACTGCACGTTTCTAAATGGAAAGAAGCTATAGAAATAATTTCACAGAGGAAACCAAGAAAGGTGGATGTAGGGAAATTTACTTCTCATGGTCAGTCATATTATTTCTTAAATATCTTGGGTTTAGGATTTGTAGCTGACGTGACTAAAACTGCCAAAAACCTTAAAGCTCTTGGTAATATTTCATACTCTTTGGGTGTGTTATATCAAATGCTGAAATTAAAATCTTTCAAACTCAAAATTGAACTCGATGGTAAATTGCTGGAAAGAGATAATACCTTTGTAGAAGTTTCAAATACAACTTATACCTCCAATTTTTATATGGCTCCAAAGGCTAAGATCGATGATGGATTACTTGATATAACTCTTTTGAACAAATTGAGTAGAATTGGACTGTTAAAAGCATTTCCAAAAGTATTCACGGGAGAGCATGTTAATCTTCCTGTAGTTGAAACTTTTACAGCTAAACATATCAAGATAACTACAATTCCACCAAAAGTTCTAACTCCCGATGGAGAGCTTATTGGAACAACACCTGTAGAGATTGAATGTCTGCATCATGATATTGAGGTACTCTGGAAATGAAGCCTATACGTTCTGTATTTTTGTGGACTTCCGGCTTTATTTTCTTTGGAATCTTCAGTACAATTGCAGTTCTTCTTTCGTACATCATACCATTAAATAAACTTGATCCTTTTGTTAAGGGATCACTGAAATTACTATTTAAGGTCATGTTCATAAAAGTGAAAGTGGAAGGCAATACAGACATTGATAAATCTAAAACATACCTGCTCATGTCAAATCATGTTAGTTTGTTTGATGTGCCATTACTAAAAGCGTATATTCCAATCTATTTCAAAGGTGTGGAAGCACATCATCAGTTCAAGTGGCCCTTTTACGGTTGGCTGATAACAAGACTAGAAGCTATTCCAATAGAGCGCGATAATATATATGCATCTATGCGAAGCATTAAGAAGGTGAATAAACTACTGGAGAAAGGAACTTCTATTGCCATATTGCCGGAAGGGACAAGAACACTAACCGGTGAAATGCAACCTTTTAAGAAAATGCCGTTCATGCTGGCAAAAAAAGCCGGTGTAGATATTATTCCAATTGGATTATCCGGTTTATATAAACTTAAACGAAAAGGAAGCTGGCATATTACTCCCTCTACAATTACAATAAAATTTGGTGATCCGTTAAAGAGTGAAGATGTAAATGTTCTTTCTTTGGAAGAACTTCGCGATAAGGTGTATGAGAATATAAAAAGTTTGGTTATTGAGCCGTAAATTTTTTTTCGTTCCCAAAACAACAGATGTTTGAAAACATAAAAATACTGTCATCCTGAGTGATTCGTCTTCAGTCGGATTTTATCGAAGGATATTGCTTTAATCTATCGTATCCCCTCTATATTACACTTCGATACGTCCCGAAAGCTTTCGGGACTACTCAGTGTGACAGGCAGGCATAAAGTTAAACGTTTTCACACAGGCTATAAACTTAGGAACGAGGAAAAGTTATTTATTTAACATCCAGTCTAAGTACACCATCCCAATCTTTTGGTGGAAATTCTAATAAGTACATACATCGTGTGAGCAAAACCTGCGAAGCATTATCATTATATGGTTCTTCCGAAAGATCTTGGAATAATTCTCCAGCTTCTTGCCATTTTCCTTTCCTATATAATTCCAAAGCTTGATTATAAATCTTGATCCATTCATATTTGGAAGGATCTGTTTCATCTGTTCGTTCATCAATTATTTCAAAAATACAGGTTGGTTTGGTTTTTCCTTTTACCATTAATGAATCTAATTCACGGCAAATAAAATTTTCTTTGATCTGTTCGTATGTTGTCTGGCTAATAATTATATTTGTTTGGTAAAGTTTATTCACACCTTCCAACCGAGCTGCCAGATTCACTGTATCACCGATCGCCGTGTAATCCATCCGTTTTTCTCCACCAATATTCCCGGCTACAAGATGACCTGAATTGATCCCGATCCGAGTTTGTAAATGTAGTTTTTCGGTGGCAGTTAGATCTTGCTTTTTCTCTAATTCTTCCCTGAGTCTTTTATGAGCAAAAGCTGTTCGGCAAGCAAGTAATGCATGATCATTTCTTTCAATTGGAGCACCAAAGAGAGCCATGATTCCATCTCCGGTATATTTATCTAATAAACCTTCATATTGGAAAACAAAATCGATGAGTGTTTTAAAATATTCATTCAAATCCTGTACTAGTTCAGATGGTGTTTTGGTTTCAGAAAGAGTTGTAAAATTGTAAATATCGGTATAAAGAACCGTTGCATTTATCTCCTTTCCGCCAAGTTGGACTTTATTTGGATCATCTTCGAGTTGCTTTATCACATCATTATGAAGATAACGCGTAAAAATCTTCCTGATCTCACGCCTGGATTTACCTTCCAATAAATAGCTTAGTGTATTGATAAGTAAATATGAAATAATAAAGCCAAATATCTGCATTGTGAAATTCAACTGGATACGATAGAATTTCCATAAGATAAAATTGACAAATAACATGAGGATAAGAAGTAATAAAACAATGATGTTAGCTTTTTGGGGTAGAAAATTTGAAATAAGAAACATGATTAAAAAAACAATTAAAAGTGTAATTAAAAAATTGAACCAATTGGGAACTGTCGTTATAAAATCATGATTGATGTAATTACTGAGTGCAGTCGCCCAAATCTCCATTCCCGGAATAACTTTGGAATATGAATTAGATTTCAGATCATACAAACCCGCAGCAGTAGCTCCAATAATAATATGTTTATTGTATAATGCTTCTAAAGGAATTATCGGTTCATGATCATTCATATAAGCAGAAGCAGATGAAATTAAAGCACGGAAAGGATAGGTTCTAAAAGCACTTCGACCATAC
Source organism: Candidatus Cloacimonadota bacterium (assembly GCA_034660955.1). Lineage (GTDB taxonomy): Bacteria > Cloacimonadota > Cloacimonadia > Cloacimonadales > TCS61 > Tenebribacter. The sequence continues at coordinate 5,421 of JAYEKK010000173.1, forward strand.
CAGTTTAAAAGATAATCACCATTATTATCCACAGGTATTTCAACAATGTCAGAATCTTGGTATTGATCTAACCAGACTCGATAAGCCATCTGTGCAAAATAGTGTTCCTTTAATTTGAAAAGCAAGCCAACTTTGCGAATTAAACCATCATTATCTGGTTCTGTATTAATTACCCCGATCGATCTGTTATTCAATAAGAAAGGTGCTATTGGAGCTCGAATACCCTGAAAGGGTGGAAGGTCTGTTTGTTGATCATCGATAGAAAAATCATCTACTTTGGGGTGAATTTTATTCTTATCTTTAAGCAGTTGAGCACCTAGATAGACCTTCCCATTATTTTTGATCGCATCTGCAAAAATGTTATCGGTCTCGTCAGCAGTTGTTTCTTCTCTCTCAATATCTTTTTCATAAAATTGCATATCAAAAATAACCGTTCGAGCTCCGGCTTCTGTGAGATAGTCAACAACATATCCATAAAACGATCGGGGCCATGGCCATGAAATTCCATTCTCGCTAAAGAAATCTAAACTGCTATCATCAATTGCAATAATTACAATATTTGTATCGGCTTTTTCTAGAGTTGGATCAAGCTGAAAACGATAATCCAGCATTTTCATTTCCATATCTTTCGAAAAAGGAGTTGAGTTGAAAAAACTTACCAGCAAAGTTAGAAGCAACGATGCGATAAGAAGTGCATACCACTTCTTATAAAGTTTTATTAGTCTGATCGTTTGTTTTTTATATCTCATTGACCTACAATTTGAATAATTTTTGGAACCATATTTTCTGATATTTTTTCTGCCACGTTTTCAAAGGCCTTAAGACCTGCTTTCTCAGCATTCAGCCCCTGTCCACTAACATTATTGAAAACATTTTTATAGATCTCTTCACCTGAACTCATTTCCAGGGCGGAAACTGTAACATCGACAAAAGTTGAATACATTCCAAACATTTCCGAGCCTTCTCGAGATCTTGCTTTGATCATGATATATATATCCGCTCCTGCCATATCGTCAGTAAAAGAAAAACCCTTTTCAGAAAAACTTTCCTTTATCTTAGGCTCAATATGAAGAACTTTGAGTTCCTTTCCTAAATTGATTTCTTCGGATTCAATAAAGATGAGTAATCCTGTTACATTCAGAATGATGCGGGTCGATGGCATCGGAAAAGTTTTAAGAATATTCTGATATACAAAAGATGTACTGTCCTGATTGATCAGTTTAGATATATCTAATTCAGCATTAAGGATTTGCATTTTCTCCGAAGAAGTTATTTTACTGATCTTAGAAGATGCAACCCCATACATATTCGTTTTCACATTTTTTATCAGGTCTCCTTCTCCACGCTTAAAACCAAATAGAATAGGTAGATTAGGAATAGGAATCTGCTCTGTATCGAGATAATAAGCTGTGATTTTGATCGATTGTTTTACAGCTTTATTTCTCTTCGCTTCAATATTATTAGTTACCGATTCTAACTCAATATTAGAAAGGATGTTCTGAATTGAAAGATATATCTCATTATTCAGATAAATAGACTGCCCGAGATATTTTGTTTCAAGGGTTTCTCCAATGTATTTTTCAATTGGTTTGAGAGACTGTAAGAAAAGAAGTAGAGCTTTGTCATATTCTCTATTTTGCTCACTCTTTTTAGCTTTTGAAAAAAGATCTAAAGCCAAACTAACCGCCTTGTTTATCTTCTCCTCTCTTGCTAATTGATATTTTATTTTAGACAGACGGTAATAGATCCAATACTCTTTTTTATCCTGCCATTGCTCTACTAGTTCATATCCGTCCAATTCCGCTTCAGTTGTAGAACGTATTTTAGATTTTAATTCTTCTTCCAAAATACCAGATTTCTCTATCATGCTGCTAACCACTTCACCTGAAATATTAACTGTGATCTCCGAAGCCAGATTCTTCAAAGCTTCACTTGTTGCTTTTTCGATATGATCATTGCTGCCTTTTATTTTGGAAGCATGACCAATTCCAATGTAGAATTCTTTATCAATAGGTCTATTTGTTACCCAATTCGGTGCTTTTTTTGCATGAAGCAGATTAACTTGAAAAAATAAACATATTAGCAGTAAAATTTGAAAAAGTCTTTTCATTCCAGTCCTCCAAAATTAGAAATAATAGATGCAGGAAAGTGTGAGAGTATTCATAGTCTTTTTATAAATAAATCCATCGTCATCGTCATCATCATCATCATCATCTCCATATTCAATTTCAAACTCTGTATTCTTGAACGAGATATCAATCGAGTATTTATCTGTAATTAAACCGGTTCCTAACGAAAAAGCGGCACCAACAACCTGTTTATCATTGTTGTCCATAAATAATGTGGGATAGGTTTGAGCTCCAATTCTCAATGGTATTACAGCAAAATCCCAGATCTCGGTGAAGAGATATTCTGCCCCAAATCTAAATTGATTCAGATCCAGATTTTCCATAACTATTACTTCTTCATTTTCTAAATTCATTCCTGTTAAATCCGCATAATCTTCTTTGAGAGTAGTATCTCCAAATTTTCTTGATTCCATATCGATAGCCAGTATGAAGTTATCCCCAAAACGGTAGGAAGCACCAAATCCAATTATTAAAGGCATTCCCAGAGTGTAGGAATTGCTGGATTCAATTGGTTCGGGATCAAGAATTGCTCCATTATCATCAGAATATTCCTCTAATGTGAATTCTTCATCAACAGATAGTTCAAAAGGTGTTTTTACTACCATTCCTATCCTTAAGGGAATTGGATTATTCTTATAATTAAGATCTATCATTGCTCCAACTACAAAATTAACTCCAGAGAATGTCCAATCAGATTTCTCATATTCTTCTGAATAAAAATAAAAATCATTATGATAGTCTATCATTTCGTTAGATTCAAAGTAAGCTTCACCAACCCACAAATTTGTAGCAACTCCCAAAGAAAATATTGATGCCAATCTATTTGCGAGTCCAATTGTTATCGTGCTAGTACCACCATCAGATAGAGTTTCATTAAGATATTCCAGTGTATCTTGATCGCTTTCTTCATAGAATTCTTCGTGATAGTATGAATATAGATCAAGTTGTCTTTGCACACCCAGGGCAGCAACGAATTGTTTGCCGGAGAATTCAAAAGGATAAACTCCACTTAAGAAATTTAGTATGCCATGCTCGTCTTCATAAGTTTCAATCCCATAATCAAAATCTACTTCGTATAATTCAGCAAGACCCCGAACTACAAATGATGCTTCCGGTTTCTGCAATTGAGTTAAACCCGCAGGATTCCAGGAAATAGCTGTGGCATCATCAGCCACGCCTATAAAAGCACCACCCATACCGGCAGCTCTGGCACCAACTCCTGTAAAGTTCCAATCCGGACCTAAGTTCAGATCAATTTGGGCAAAAGCAAGAATTGAGAAGAGCAAAAAAAGTATTATTAATATTGATTTCATTTAACCTCCTAAAATAAAGCTACTAAGAGTCTTATATAACCTCTATTTTATTAGAAATAGATAATTCCTGAAAAGATGAACTTTAAGTAAGCATTTTTTTGTATACCGTATTCACCTCTATCATTTTCGTTAGTAGCAAATGTAAAAGCAGAATCGAAAGCAAATCTTTCAAAGATCAAGCCCGTGCCACATGAAAATCCAGAACCAATAATCGCATCATCATTAGCATCAGCCATAAGTGTTGGAACAGATTGATAGCCAACACGGAAAGGTATAACGGCTAAATCTGAAACAATGAGATATTCTGCACCAATTCTGTACTGATTGAGATTTTCATCATGCCCATTAATATTACTTTCCCCATAAGCACGTGTCTCATAATCAGCCATTAAAGTAAAATTATCACCAAGACGATAAGAAGAACCAAACCCAAGCATTAAAGGCATTTCATTAGTAGCTTCACCATCATCATATTCTATTTCATCAGATCCATAATCTCCATCATGCCAATAATATTCTCTAATATATGAAGCTTCTTCTGTTGCTTTCAGCTCAAATGGAGTTCTGGCAGTAAAGCCAAATTTCAAAGGTGTAGGTTTTTCTAAATTTTCTAAATTAGCCATTAATCCAAAAACCATATTGAATCCAGAAAATTTCTGACTCATTTCTCCAGTAAGATATAAATCGTAATACTCATAATAATCGCTACTATAGTAAGTATCATAATATTCATCGATACAATCTTTATTATAATTACCAAACCACATGTTAGCTGCTATACCAATCGATAAAAAAGGAAGAGCCTGGAATCCAGAACCGAGAGTAAATGTATCAGCTCCTCCTGTAGAATTAATTTCAGTACTACCATTTGTAAAATCTTCAAAAAGATCAATAGGTCTTTGGTAAGCTGCAGCAACAACAAATCTTCCATCCATAAAAGGAATAGCAGCACTTGCAAATTCCAAGATAAAATTGGATTTAACATTATTCCAATCCTCTAAAGTTGATTTAGAAGAATTATATTTCGAAACAATGGAAGCTTCCGGACGATATAATTGAGTTAATCCACCTGGATTCCAAACAACTGCAGTAGCATCATCAGCTACACCGATAAAAGCACCACCCATGCCGGCAGCTCTTGCTCCAGCACCTGTAATGTTCCATCTTGCATTTAAAGATACTGTTAATAATACAACAAATAATAAGAAAACAACTTTTTTCATTCTCTCCTCCCTTATTTTACAACCACTTTGTCTTCAATTTCAATTTTACTTATATTGCCAATAGGTTTGGCAATCGACATTTTTTCCTGCACTTGAATAACAATTAGCTCACCCAGTGGAGTCACGTTCATACCCAGAACTTCTTTTGTTACAGGATGATAATATTTTTTACCTTCTTTATATGCAACACATTTTGTCCCTTTACGAACTCCAACATTGCTTCCAATACTTAAGATGATTTGATCCTCTTCAACTTCCATAACAATTCCCTCAACCAAAGGCAGATCATTATAAATACTAATTGCAACCTGTTCAACTAGGTTCTCGATAGTTTCAATATTTGTATTACCGGAATCTACTTCCTTGGCAACGATTAAAACGCTTGTTTCAGTATCGATACCTCGTGCACTTACTTTCACAAAACCAATCTGCATATTGATACTTCCTAATATGATCAAGTCGGCTCCAGCCAGTTTTCCAACCTTAATAGCAGTTTCTTCATCTACAAATCCGGTCAGTCCAAGTTTTTGCTCTTCCATGATCTTATCGAGAGCACTTCTTTCAATAACTCTAAATCTTCTAAGATTAACAAGCTGGATAATAAGTTTTTCTGTAACTGAATCTGTGAGATCTTTCGCATCATCATTACTACTAAATGGAAGTACAGCAACTGACAATCTTGAACCAACTTGTGTTACTTTGGAAGGATCATAAGTTAGAGCACCTAAGGGAAGCTTGCTCACATCACTTCGTTTTTCTTTTAGTTTATCAAGTTTTGTTCTTTCTTCTTCTAATTCTCTACTTTTGCGAGCTATTTCTTTCTCAATTTTTTCCAGTTCTTTCTTTTTCTTTAACTTTTTTTCTTTTGCAAGTCTTATTTTTTCTGCTTCGATCTCTTTTTGTTTACGAGCAATTTCTTCTTCCTTTTTTCTTTGATCTTCTATCTCCTGTTGCCTTCTTGCTAATTCTTCCTGCTCTTTTTTCTGTTCTTGTTTTTTTACAAGATCGTCCTTCAAGTCTATTTTTTCTCCTTTGTAGCTGAGTTTATCAATATATTGTTTTGTTCTTTTATTTTTTTTATAAGCATAAGAAAGCTGCAGTTCACCCATTGCATCATCGAATTCTTCCAAATTATAGTAGCAAATCCCAATATCTCGATGAGGATAATATTTAATGAACCGTGTACCATAAGTTCTTTTTCTTTTAGCATCTTCAAATTCAAGTGATAATGCACTTTTTAACTCTTCAATTGCTCTTTCCCATTCACCTTTTTCCATAAACTTTGTACCTTTATCATAATAAGTATAAAATTTCTCAATTGCCTGAATTGGTGATATTACTAATAGAAAAGAGAATATTAAGAATAATGAAATAGTTATTTTCATTCTTACCCTCCATTATGTTTAATCTTATTAAAAATTCTGCAAAATGTAAAATGCTGTCTTTCTGAGGAAATCTTTGAAGTAATTTCTAACGAAGAATCTTATTATAAGAGGAGATCCTTCCTAAGAACTACGTGCAAAATTCGTCAGGATAACAAAACGCTCTATTTTGCAAAACTAATTTTAATATTATTAATTTATACTAAAAACAAGATAAGTAATAGTTTTAAAATAAGTCAATCAAATTGTAGAACTTGGT
>JAYEKK010000174.1:0-2747 GCA_034660955.1 Candidatus Cloacimonadota bacterium
CATATCCTTGAGTAAGAGAAAAGTTTCCCTGCTCAATAAAAATTTTACTCTCTCTTGTTCCAACCAAGAATTCAAATTCAGAGTTAGAACCAGCATTGGTTATTGCTTTTGTCTGATCTGCAACCATTTGAAGTATATCACCATCAAACTTTATCGAAATATTATTTGTATCTGAGAATGCTGTTGAATTTAACACATTATAGCCAATAGCACCACTTGATCTCAAATTGAATTCACCCTTTCTAAAACCACTGATATCGTTTATATAAAGTAAACAATCTTTCTGTAGTATATCAAACTTTAAAAGATCAGCTTTGAACCTATTGACTTTAAAATTTGTAACTTCGATATCTAATTGAAGCTCATTTTTGTTGTTAGATCTGGAGAATTCGATTCCACCCTTAATAATTCCATTCAAATTTTCTTGGGGAAAAATATCGGCTAATTGGAGTGAATCAATAATGCCGCTTGCTGTAACAACAATATCCGGTTTCAGGATCAATGCACCTTCTATACCAATAATTTCATGCTTGTTTGCTTTTATTGATCCATCCTGTAAACTTATCATAGAGTTGTTTCCAAAAAAGTTTAATGTAGCATCAAGTTCATTCATGTCACCTATTTTAAGATCATCAAGAGTAATCTGACCATTTATATTCCCTTCTTCCAAATTATCGATATTTATATCAATATTAAGATTTCCACCTAATTGCTGGGAAGTATCATAATCTACAAAATATTCGGAAATTTCTTTAACCTTAAGGTTTTCCCCATGCAAAGATAATTCGTATATTAATCTTGGTGACCGTTTTATCCAACCGTTTATATCAATCATCTTATTCAATTGGAAATGTTTAATCTGAAGACTATCTAGCGAACCTTCTGCTAAAAGATCTATTTTTAAAGGTTCATAATTATATCTGGCATTATAAGATCGTAAATTTATTAGTGAATGATTATTAGATAGATCCAGTACAATATCTGTCCTAAGCCTTCCTCCCAGTTTACCATAATCTCTATCGTACACCATAATATTGGAGTTTGTTACAATGCTGTATTTGTTCGCTTCAATCTCAATATCTCCGGTAAGAATTGGAAGAGAGGTTCCATTTAAAGCATTATTCAAATCCAATCCGCTAAGTTTTAACTTTGCTTTTAACTCTTGATTTCTGATATTCCCAAAACAAGAAAATCCAATATCATTTGAAGGATGTGTTAGATCTACAGTAAAATCATTATTAATAAGGTTCGCTTTAAGAGCTAATTCTTCAAATGATATTGAGCTTGATTGAATCTGGATTTTCTCAAGCTCTATTAAAATATCAATGTCATCCTGATAATTAATTATTGATGATAGATCACCTGAAAATTGTAAATCATCTCTTTTCCAATGCATATTTTGAGAATAAAGATCAAGATGTAGATCTTGTCCAATTTTATAATATCCCCCGCCAATCAACAGGTTATCTTCCCAAATAGAATTATTTAATTGCAATTCTATATTATCATCTCTCATCTTTGCAGAAATGTTAATATCTTTTAGCTCTTGCTGTGCTGCTGTAAGCAAATCTGATGTTAATTCTGCGTTAATAAAAGGCTTAGTTAATTTTCCAGAAATATTGATTTTTGCCCGCACATTTCCTGTAACTTGGGCTACATATTTATGTAGCGGAATATTGGATGTTATAATTTCAGATTTAATTGTGCTCTTATCTGAAAGAACATCATTAATAATAGCATTCCCATCAATTTTATTACCATCGAGATATGAGTTGTGAAGTGATATAAATGTTCGTTCACTGTTTCCAGAAATTAAAACTGAATCAATTGAAGCTTTTTTCCCAATTAGTTCAGCATTTATACTTTTAACATTTGCAGAATACTTAAGTTTTTCCTCTGAATAAGTCAGATCTGTATCAAGTATGAATTCAATGAAATTTAATTGTGAGATTTCTAATTTAGAAAGTTTCAAATCACTTATTTTTAGCTTAGCATTAGTTATAGACCCTTTGTTTAGGGTACAAGAAATTTGCAGATTAGAACTTTCACCGGAACTGGCCGAAAGTGTAATGTCAGAGCTTTTACTATTCTTTATTGAGATGTCTATCTTCTGCCAACTGTTAGCAATTTGTAATACTTCACTTTCAAATTCAATATTTACTGAGCCATTATAAATATTGAGTAACCCAAAGAATTCAGTAATATCAGGAATAACAAATTCATTTTTTTCTTTTTTGTTTCCATCGGAGACGATTTTAAGGGAGAATTCAGGATCGTAGATCTTAATATGCCTTATTGCTTTAAGATTTTTGAATTTAGAAAATATAAGCTTTAACAGGTCATACTCAACATATAACTGGTTTACCTTCAAGTTAAATTTACCAGGACTATTAATTTCGATTCCAGAAATATTCGCCTGTTTATCATTAAAGGTAAATTCTTCCAACTTAATCTCTGCATTCAACGCCTCAGAGAGTTGATCAGATATCCTGGTTTGAACCATCTTATCTACTTTTGCCAATCTCACCAATACAAAAAAAGTAATATTGATGATGAAAACAATTATTACGATGATAAGCAACCAGGTTTTCTTTTTCATTTAATATTAAAATCTTATTTTGGTATTTCTTTTAAAATTCCATTTTCCAGGATAAAACATCTATCCATCTTGCCTGCTATCTCTTTATTATGTGTTGCTATTACAAAAGTTTGCCCGTGTTTTTTATTCAGATCCATCAGCATATTAA
>JAYEKK010000175.1:0-11666 GCA_034660955.1 Candidatus Cloacimonadota bacterium
ATAAAAAGGAATAAAAGGTTTTGTTAAAATCACAAGTTGATACTTTTCCGTAATTTTTTCAAATCTAAATATCACCGATGAGCTGATTTTATCTTTTACCTGCATCATAATTGAGCAAGGTCCCGATCCTATTATGTATAAGAAAAGAGGTTTTGGGGTTTTGGATTCTCCGCTATCTTTAATATAAAAATCAAAAGATTCGATATTATTTCGTTGAATTGTTTTTTTTGAAAATCCGTATTTTGAAATATCATTTTCCATTATCTATTCCTTAATATAACATCGTAATGCTTCCATCTACGCTAAAGCTACGACGAGACAAGTCGTATGAAGCTTCTGGAAGAAATTTCGCAAAGACTCCGCTTTTTTTATATTCTCCTATTAACTATTACAGGACGTATCATTTTAATGCGTCCGAAACATTCCGGTTCAATCCGGCAACTGCCGGAATGAACCTGCTTCAGTCTTCATCCGCGCTTTTCCGTGTTCATCTGTGAGCTTTCTTATCTTTTATAATAATTTCTTCATAAGCAGCTTTTACAAATGGATTTTTTTCTTCTTTCATAATTTTCTCAAGCCATCGCTTTTTCTTACTATTGCAATTTATATAAACTGCTTTCACAGCTTCTGCCCGTATTCTCTCATTCGAATTTGCAGTAAGTTGAATAAATAATTTTCGTGATCTTTTGCGCTGCTTTTTATATTTAATCATTGTGCTGTCAGCAAATTTATTTTCGATATTAGATAGTGTTCTAATTGCTAGTTCAGGATAATCAACTTGTTCATTTCTTATTTTATTATATAGCATTTTTGAAGTATTCAGATCTGCCAGATCTACAAGGGCAGTTATTGCAGCTGAGCGAACTGTGAATATTTTATCATCAAGTGCACTTATAAGAACTTCATTTGCTGTTTTATCTTTAAGTTTTTTTAATGCACCAATCACACTTAATCTGCAAAGTTCGTCCTCATCATTTATAAAACTGGATATAATGCAAGTTGCATTTTTATTACCAATACTGCCCAATGCTCCGATCAAACTTCGTTTTAAATAATCGTACTTCTCATCTTCAAGCATCTCTATCAGCGGATAATGAGCCGGTTTATATTTTGCAACACCCAAAAGCCGTATCGAATTTTTCTGTATTTTTTTATTTTCATCATCTATCTTTATTAATAATAATGGTGCAATTGAATCGGGATATTCTTTTGTAATCGTTTCTATCAATCTGAGTTCCAAGCTTTTGTCGGTTCCTAACTTTTTATCACATATATACTGCACAGCTTTCATACTCTTAAGCAAAAAAGCTTTCTTAGCCCGTGCAACTTTCTTCCGGTTAGAACCCACTTCCCACAAAGATGCTTCATCGAATAATTCTTTTATCGTCTTCAATGAATCTTCAGCGGTCAGTATTATCTCTTCCACTATTTCTTCGGCTGGTTTTGTTACAATATCTCTATCCAGATCAATTCCAATTCCCCAACCATTATGAGACCACAATCCACCGTCTTGGGCAAGTGTATTGCGGGAATACCTGTCTTTTCCTTCCAGATCCATAAATATTCCACAACCGGCAAAACCTCGTGCCCATCTTACGGAACCGAAACTATGATCTTCCCAGGTTGAATACATATCATTTCCCAATTTATCTATGAATAAGGCAAATGAGTTTGTGAGTGATATTCCATAACCACCTGATACCATGTAGCTATCATCACCACTTTCATCAACAAGCATGGCAACAGAAAGGTCATGGGCAGTTCCACCTACAACACCGTTACGAGAATGATATTGGTCATCTCCAGCTTGCTCCCATAAAGCACCAATTGCGAGATGAATTCCGGCACCTTGAGCATATTGGGCAGCATTATAGGAATCGTTTCCGCCACCATCTACCAAAATTCCCAGTGAATACCAGTAAGCTGAGCCTTCACAAAATACTTCACCATCGTAAAAGTCGTTACCGCCCTCATCGTATAAAACGCCTATCCCACCTCCTGCTCTGGGTCGCCAACCCATTCCAAATCCATGACTGAATGATTGATAATCATTTGGTAAAAGTGGTGCATGAAGATATTCTCCTCCAGTTCTGTAAGTGTCATCACCACCGGTATCGTGTAATAATCCATAACCAAAAGTTGAGCCGAATCCCTGAGCCCAGAGTTTTGCCAGATATCTATCGTCACCTTTTCCAATATCTCGTAAAATTCCGATGCCGTAATGACCAGAGCCTTGAGTGAAACAACCACCACGGTAATCATCTTCCCCTGCATTATCTACCAAGATTCCAATTCCGCAAATACCAGAACCCAGAGAATAATGAGTTCCGCGATAAACATCATTACCTTGCATGTCATATAAAATTCCTATTCCTAAGAATCCAGAGCCCATACTTACAGATTTTTCTTCATTAAAATAAATATCGTTCCCATCATGATCTATCACAAATGAATAGGAATTTCCCAGAAGACCTAAAGCTCCTCCGGCACGGCATCTGTAAATGTCATTCCCTCCTAGCTCTATGATGAAGGCAAAATCTCGTGAGTAAACATTTTCACCTTCTCCGCCAATAATTAGTTCACCATATTTTGTTTGAGCATAATATAATATCTCACCCTCAGCACCTTCGATATTTTCGCCATTATATAATTCTAAATTACTAAAATCCTTCGATTTCAATTCTTCAATTAGATTTATAAACATGAACCCTGAAATGTGTAATGCTTTCCTATCAAGTTTCTTCATAATATTCAAAAGTCTGTCTTTATCTATAGCGCGGGATGTATCGACCGTAACATTAAATTCTCGCTGCCAGCTTCCTTTTAGTGCTATATCTTCAGGGTCATCTTCCCCTAACCATAAATTTGGGGCTGACATTATAAGATCGTGAATTTCCAGAGTATTTAATTTGGAATAGAATTTCTCTAAGTATGGTTCTGCCTTATCAAGAGAATTCACGATGATATCTTCCGGCTTTAATGAATTTATTGAGTTGTAATCAAAAGTTTCATCAATCTCAATATCAAGTTGTTTAGTAAAAAATTCGGTAAGATCATCAATACTGCTCCCGCTTACAGTTTCTACAGTCTTCTCAACGTATTTAGCTAATTCTAATGGGTTATCCAATAGATAGTCTACAATCTTAAGCTTGAATGTATCATCTTTTGCCCATGCTTTTTCAAAACCGAGCTCATTATGTTCCAAATGAAGATAATTTAAACACGAGTCTAGAACTGTTGTACTTAGAGAATCCAATATCTGCGCTGAAAGCATAATCGGCAAAATCTGAATAAATATTATCAAAATTATAATTTTACTGTTAAGCATTCACTACCTCGGTAATAATTTCGTTTCAGATTCCGTATAAAGTTTATTCTGTAATAAGTCAAATTAAAAGATTATAAACAAAATAAATTCTTCTTGATTAAAAATTCATAATTTAATTTATGTACATTATCAAAGAATTAAGGAATTTAAACATGAAATATATATTTGCGATAATTTTAATTATTTGTTCTTCTTTTGTTTCAGCTAAGATCATTGCTGAAGTAGGAGTTTATAAGATCACTTCTTCTGAACTTCAAAAAGAGATGGAGAATTATGAAGGTAGACAACAGTATTCATACAGTACTATCCGGCAATTATCACTTACAAACCTAATTGATAAATATTTAATTAAGAACTATGCTTTAGAAGAAAGGATATACATTGATGATTCGGAATTGGAAGCATTTTTTATTCATCAAGTAGGAGATCTACCCAGATTCCAGACAAATGGAACTTATGACAGGCGAGAATTCCTTAATTTTAAAAACTCAATAAGTGGTAGCAAAGTCATAAACGCTATGAAAGATGAGATCCTTATTACAAAAACAAAGACAATATTAAAAAAATCTTTCGATGTATCGGACGATAAGTTGCTGAAACAATATTTCATCGAGAATACAAAGATCGATCTTGGCTACGCGATAATTGATAAGCAAGACGTAGATTTTGAGATCGAAACATCTCCTGAAGAATTTGAGTGGTATTACAAACACCACAAATATAAATATAATAAAGAAGAGAAAATTAAATTAAATATCTTTATCGTTTTGAACGAGGATTTTAAGGAAACAGTAAAGCCGATTGTAAGTAGGAAGATTACAGCAATGATATTGGCTGACAGTACGATCAATGCTGAAGATACGGCAGAACTACGCAAAGAACTAACAAAAGAGGAAATTCAAAAATTAACCAGGCAAAAAGCACTTCAATTAACAGAACTTCTGCAGGCAAAAGCAAATATCGCTCAAACCATAATAGAAACATCTTATCTCAGCCAAAACGATAAACTAGGTGAGCTGCCGGAAATTATCTTAAATAGTGCTTTTGAATTGGATGAAGGACAATTTTCTGAACCTATTAGTATAGAAAAAGGATATCTTGTATTCAAAGTAATCGATAAAAAGAAAATTACCAGAAAGGATGATCAGACTGTTGCTAAGGCGATCTGGCTAGATTATATTACCGAAGAAATAAATAAAACAAACGATGCCGTACAAAGACAATATTTTGAAGAGAATTTTGAGAAATTTATTATTCCTGCTGTAGTAGTGACTAAAGTTGAGATCTCGAATCCTTCTTTTTTTTCTTCAACCAGTAAAGAGGAATATCAGCAAGAATTAAAATACTTATTAGAAAGAAACGCAGATGATGAATATCAAATTACCCGTATTGTAAATAGATTCAATCTCTCAGAATCCAAAGAAATCGTTTATCTTGAGAAGTTTGATAATTCAAGTATTGTTGATGATATGATTGCGATCAGGATGAGTCGTGGAGAAACATGGGGATTTATACCAATTGAGAAAAAGTATTTCTTCTACAAAGCTCTCTCCTTTTTCCCGGAGTTCATTCCGAGTTATAAAAAGATCAGTGCCCAACTTCCAGAATTCATAGCTTATTCCAAAGAGGATAGTACAAAATTCAATGATTATTTTGATTCTCATAAAAGAGATTTTAGAACACCGGACAGCTTACAAATCGGGGGAGTGGTTTTTACCGCACAAAATGAATTCAATAGGCTTGAACAAACGATTTCTGATAATGAGTTAAAGAAAACCTATGATAAAAGAATGAATGAATTCTATCGTGAAAGATCTGTAAAATTCAATTACATTTTCTTGCGTGATTTCGAATTAGCTGAAATAATATCAGAACAGGCTGCTGAAGGAATAGATGTCTCATTACTTGAAATGATTTTTGGTTGCACTAATTCGTTACCAAAAAACGAGATCATTCCTTATGATGATTTACCCAAGCAGATAAGTTTATCTCTTTCAAAAATTAATTCTGGAACTTGGTCTCAACCGATTAGTTATGATAATGGCTGGATAGTTCTGCATAAGATACAAGGATATAATGCAGGTATTATTTCTTTTGCTGAGATTAAAACTGAGCTGCGTAAAGAAGCTTTGTTTTCTATTGCCGATAGCATGGCATTTAACAAGGCAAAAGTTGTATTTGATTCAACAAGATACTTTGCGCATCTTTTAGAATACGTTGAAGAACCTGAAATTTTTATAACTGAGTTTCAAGACGCAAAAGATGATTTTTATATCCTTGGAGATATTTCCAATTATAGAACAGAGCTCTTGAGAATGTGGAATAATGAAAAATATTCCGGGATAATTAGACTTGATGATGCATATGCTGTTATCTTCCAGTTAAAGATAAATCGATCACATCAACTTATATACGAAGAGGCTTTACCTCAAATTATTGAGATTCATAATTCTAAAATTAAATTTGAATTCGCTAAAGCTAATGTATCTGAGATAAAAGATAAAATTGCTTCCGGTACAGATCCTGATTCTTTATTGTATTATCTGGGTGGTTGGAATGTGATCTCCGGTCTGTCGCTTACAAGTAAAATACCGGGTGTAGATTTCAGTGAAGCAATATTTGATGATATTTTGAAACACCAGGAGGGATATTGCAGTTCGGTAATTCCAATTAACTCAGAAAAACTTCTGTTTTATAAACTTCTACGATTAAACAAACCTTCTAAAAACGATTTTTATTCTGATAGGAAATACTATGAAAAAAGATTCCTACAAAGAGAATTTGAAAAGTGGAAGAATAAATATAAAGTGAAGATTGGAGTAAAAATGAAATAATGAATTGACTTTCTGATGAGTTATTCATATATTTCTTCATATTATATTTTGTGATATTCGATTTTGTTTCATTTGTCAAATAATCTATTGACAAAAGGGAGGATGAGTGGCCAGTACAAATTATAGAAATCTTATCGAAAACCTTTATGAAGGTTTATTCTACATTGATAGAGAAAGACGAATAAAATACTGGAGTAAGGGTGCAGAAAAAATTACTGGATATTCCAGCTCAGAAGTATTTGATAGAAAATGCTCAGAAGATTTTCTGTGTCCTATCGATGCCAAAGGAAATCAATTATATGGTGCATACAGCCTGTTCACGAATACACTTGCAAATGGTTCTATAAAACAGTATGAACTTCTTATAACACACAAAGACGGTCATAAGTTTCCTATCTCAGCTAGAATTGCACCAATGTATGATAGTAAAGATCAGGTAGTCGGTGCTACTCAATTATTCACAGATAACAAAGAACATCTTGAGCATCTAGTAGATGAATCTGAGGAATATCAAAATTCTTTTTATGACCCGATAACAAAATTACCGAATCATATCAGTATGGAAATGTCCGTTGATGCAAAACTAAGTGAATTCCGAAGATATAACAGACCTTTTGGTATACTCTTAATTGAAATTGATAATTATGAAAAATTAAGCAATATTTATGGTAATGAATTAAAAGTAAGCGTGCTTACAAAAATATCAACATTAGTAAAACAAGACCTTCGACCATTTGATATCGCCGGAAGATGGTCTGAAAAAGAATTTGCTGTAGTTTTGGTAAACGTAAGAAAAGACACAGTTGAAATGATTGGAAACCGGGTAATAAAAATTATAGAAGAAACTGAATTCACAATCGGGAAGGGAACTATCAATCTGACACTATCTATTGGTGGAATTATTGCTACTCTACAAGACACAAGCAAAATCTTGATCGAAAAACTGCATGATACTACAAAAAAATGCATAAACATGGGTGGAAACAAATTTATTCTCTGGTCACCTGTTGAATAATACTTTTTTTATGAACAAAATTAAAGCCGTTATATTTGATATGGACGGTGTAATAATAGATAGCGAACCACTTTATTTCCAAATACAGGAAGAATTATTCAATAATCTCGGGTTTATTGTATCCAAACAGGAATATGACACTTTTATAGGTGCAGGAATGCAGCTCATGTGGGAGAAATTGTGCTCCAAACATAATTTACCATTCACAATTAAGCAACTTATAATAATGAACAATGATCTCATTTATAAAACATTTAAGAACTCAAATTCTCTTCAAGCAACAGAAGGCTTTAATTCCTTTCTAACCTCTATAAAAGAAATGGGGATAAAAACAGCCGTTGCATCATCCACTTCTAAAAAAATAATTAATGTAATTTTATCCCGTTTGGGAATAATCCACGAATTTGATGTGATCATCAGTTCTGAAGAAGTTTTACAAGGCAAACCGGAACCGGTAATTTTTTTGGAAGCTGCAACCAGGTTAAACGTCGATCCAAAAAAATGTATAGTAATAGAAGATTCTACCAATGGTGTAAAAGCCGCTGCAAGAGCCGGAATGAAATGTATAGGATTTTCTAACAAAAATTCGGGAGAGCAAAATCTTTCATTAGCAAATATTGTTGTCGATAACTTTGCCAATATTGATCTAAATAAAATTAATCTTTTATTTTTATAATTTGGCAATTTTTCAAAATCAAGATATTAATCTGAACTTTATAAAATATATACAATTTGACACTTATATATTAAATAATTAAATTTGTATTAATTAGTTTTAAAAAATTGGAGGAATAGATGAAAAAAAAGATATTATTACCATGGTATGCAATTTCTATTTTACTTACGATCTTAGGAGCGATTTCAATCGTTTTATTATTTGGAGTTTACTTTTATAATGATAGCGGGATTGTATTTTGGTCTATCTTGCTAGCCTGGATCACAATTCTTCTTGCTGCATCCATAGAGATAGGAAGACAAGAAAAACTGAGACGAACAATTGAAGAAGAAAAAGATAAGTTAATAAAGAAACTTTCAGAAGTAGACAAGAAATTAGACATTAATTAAGGTAATGATCATATTGAATTATTATTATTGTGATCTTAAGGCTGATCAGGAAATAGAATTCAGTAAAGAATGAATATAAATTTATAACCCTAATAAATGAAAAAAATTATAGGATTTCTAATAATCTCAGTTATTCTGACTACAAATATTTTTGCTGAGAAACCGATAGATGAAAAAGTAAATTTTCTTCCAGAAGCAAATAACGCTGAGTACTACTTTAATCGTGGACTAGGCTATTATAATTTGAATCAATATTCAAATGCTCTTGAATTCCTAAAACAAGCCTTAGAAATATATATTAGCAATGATGATAAAACCAACATGGGTAGATGTTATAACAATATTGGTAATATATATAACAAATTAAGTATTTTTAATAAAGCAATGGAATATCATCTGCTCTCTTTGGAATTAGAAGAAGAATTAGACGAGAAAGAAGGTATAATAAGTTCCTTAAATAATATTGGTAATGTTTTGAAAAATATAGACAAATTTGATCAAGCTCTAGAATATTATCAGAGAGCACTCGACATAAGTTATGAAGTCAATGACAAAAAAAGCCTTGCAATAACTCTAAATAATATTGGAAACATTTATCTATCAAAAGAACATTTTGAAAATGCACTAAAATTCTATAATAGATCATTAACTATCAAAAAAGAATTAAAAGATAATTTCGGGATTGCAACAACTTATAATAATATCGGAATTTCATATCAAGGACTTAGATCAACGGCAAAAGCTCTTAAGAATTACAATTCATCTTTAAATATGATGAAAAAGCTAAATGACGGGAATGGAATCGCATCATCATACTTCCACATCGGGATTATCTATTATGAAAAAGATGATGAAAAGAGAGCTTCCTATAACTTAGAAAAAGCTCTAGCTTATGCTCAAAATTATGATAATAAGCAGATTATGATCTCCTGTTATAAAATTCTTGCAGAGATTTATAAAAATAAAAGAAATTATCTAAAAGCTTATACAGCAATGAAACTTTATGCTCAGATAAAAGATGACCTAGTTACAATACAAACTCAAAAAGCTGTGGCAGAATTGCAAATACGCTATGAAACGGGGAAAAAAAAGAAAGAGATCGAACTTCTTAAAACAAACGCTTCCATTACTGATTATCAATCCAAAGAAAATGAGATGTTCATGATTATTCTTGTAATTGTTCTTATAGCCGTAGCAGTATTAGGATTTTTCTTCTATTTCCAATTTAGACAAAAAGCAAATTCAAATAAGACTATTGAAGAACAGAATGTAAAGCTTATTGAAGCTTATACTAAAATGGAAGAACTGGCTAAAACAGATATGCTTACAGGTTTATCTAATCGACGTGATATGTATCAGAAGATCAAGCATGAAACAGATCGTTTTGAAAGAAATGAGAAACCATTTGCTATTTTAATGGGAGATATTGATAATTTTAAGAAAATAAATGATACATATGGTCATGATGCCGGTGATCATGTTCTAACCTCTATTTCATCATTAATGCTTTCATTTATGAGAAAGCAGGATATTGTTGGCCGCTGGGGAGGTGAAGAATTCTTGTTACTACTTCCAGAAACTGATATGAAAGGTGGAAAAAAGATCGCAGAGAGATTAAGATCAAGAATTAAAAATGAATCAATAAATTATAAAAATCATATTTTAAAAGTTACAATAACAATTGGCATTAGCGTTTATGATCGAGTTCATGATGTTAATGAGAGCATTAAAGAAGCTGATAAAGCAATGTATTTTGGAAAGATCAGGAATAAAAATTGCGTAGTAACATCAGATAAAATATAATAATGAAAATGGAAAAAAATAGTATGATAAATTTTATTACCGGAATTCCAAAAGCGGAATTGCATCTGCATATTGAAGGAACATTTGAACCAGAATTAATGTTTGAAATAGCTAAGAGAAACAAGATAAATTTAAAATATAATAACATCAAGGAACTTAAGAAAGCTTACAATTTTTCTAACTTACAGGAATTTCTTGATATCTATTATGCCGGCTGTAATGTTCTTATTAATGAAGTTGATTTTTATGATATGACCTGGGCATATCTCAAAAAAGCAAAAGAACAAAACATTCTCCATACAGAAATAATGTTCGATCCCCAAACACATACTGATCGCGGTATACAATTTGGAACTGTAATTAATGGAATACATAAAGCTTTGGTAGATGCGGAAAGTAAACTTGAAATTACTTCAAAGCTTATTATGTCTTTTCTTCGTCATCTTCCGGAAAAAAAGGCATTTGAAACTTTAGAGCAGGCTGCACCTTTTAAAGAATGGATTGATGCTGTAGGTTTAGATTCCTCAGAGGTTGGGAATCCACCATCCAAATTTGAAAGAGTGTTCCAAAAAGCAAAAGAAGAAGGATATTTAATTGTTGCTCATGCTGGTGAAGAAGGTCCTGCTGAATACGTAACTGAAGCTTTAGAACTATTGCATGCTGACAGGATAGATCATGGCAACAGAAGTTTGGAAGATATGGATGTTGTAAATGATCTCATCGAACGGAAGATGGCATTAACAGTATGTCCGCTTTCTAATCTTAAATTGCAAGTAGTGAAAGATCTTACAAAACATCCTCTCAGAGAGATGCTGGATAATGGACTTTTTGTCACAATTAATTCCGATGATCCCGCCTATTTTGGTGGTTATTTAAATGAAAATTACATTGAGATACAAAAAGCTCTCGATCTTTCAAAGGAAGATATAATACAGCTTGCCGGTAATTCATTTAAGGCATCATTTTTGGATAAAAACAAGAAGAATGAAATGCTGCAAAAACTTTCAAATTACACAAATTCACAATAATGAGTTGATCTAAAAGAATTTTTTATTTGACACAAAAACTCCATTTTTTGTTGAGTCCACTTTGCGTGGCGGGATAGCTCAGTTGGTAGAGCAGAGGCCTGAAAAGCCTTGTGTCCCCAGTTCAAGTCTGGGTCCTGCCACCATTTTTTATCGTCCATTTTATACTATATAAAATTAATTCTCTCTAAATTCTTAAATCTCCAATCTTATATCGAAAATCAAGGTCTCTGCATAATAGAGTGTTTTGTAAGTAAATTAAAAAAGAGTGTCTTTGCGTCCGGCAGCTGCCGGATGCTGTTACAAATAAAGCATTTGTTTTTTCTGTAGGGACATTGTGTAATATTGCTTTGAGGTTTAGATTGCTTCGTAAGAATTCCTATCAAAGAAACCTCGCAATGACAATTAGAAAAACTGAAATCTATTCTTTTTTCAATTTGACAGATTCTATCCTTTATGAATTATAGAAAAAATAAATTTGGAAAAAAATTATGAAATTTATAGATATGAACAATTATAAGAGAAAGAGACACTTCGATTTTTTCATAAAGCTGGATTATCCGCACATAAACTTGTGTGCAAATGTTGAGATTACA
>JAYEKK010000176.1:0-1204 GCA_034660955.1 Candidatus Cloacimonadota bacterium
CTCGATGTGATTGGAGGCGGTCACTTTGATAACAAAAAAGATCTGGTGGAAGCACTTGTAATGGATGGTCCAAAATCTATTAAATGGTTAGAAGAACTTGGTGTTATGTTCGATAAAAATGAAGATGGAAGTATGATGGTGAAATCGGGTGGAGGAACCTGCCGAAATAGAATGCACTCTACTCGTGACTATACCGGAGCAGGAATTTGCAGGGTTCTTCGTGATGAGGTTCAAAATAATCCTGATAAAATAAATATCTTAGAATACACCGCTGCCACAGAACTTATCAAAGATGATAAAGGTCAAATCGCCGGTGCAATTTTATATCATTTGGATCTGAAAGAGTATTTTATTGTAAAAGCAAAAAGTGTGATTATCGCTACTGGTGGTTTCGGCAGACTGCATATCAGAAATTTTGAAACAACAAATCACTATGGCGCAACTGCTGATGGTTTGGTAATGGGCTATCGTGCCGGAGCAAATCTCCTATTTATGGATTCAGTGCAATATCACCCAACCGGGGCAGTTTTCCCGGAGCAGATCGTTGGTTTTTTATGTACGGAAAAGATCAGAGCTTTAGGTGCACAACCCGTAGATAAAAACGGAGAGTTATTCGTTTATCCTTTGGAACCGCGCGACATCGAAGCTTCTGCTTTCATCAGAGCTTGTGAAACGGGTGAAGGAGTTACAACTCCTACCGGTCTCAAAGGTATCTGGTTAGATAGTCCACTCATCGAAGAATTAAGTGGAGAAGGAACAATTGAAAAGAATCTACCGGCAATGCTCAGGCAATATCAAAGATTCGATATAGATATTAGGAAATACCCAATGCTGGTTTTTCCTACTCTGCATTATCAAAATGGCGGCTTAGAAATTAACGAAAAAGCTGAAACTTCTATTGCTGGTCTTTATATTGCTGGAGAGGCTTCTGGCGGTCTTCACGGAAGAAATCGTTTAATGGGGAATTCACAGCTTGATATTATTGTGTTTGGAAGAAGAAGTGGAATTAATGCAGCAAAAAGAGTGAAAGATGGAGTTACTCTGGGAAAGCTAACCCTGAAACATGTTGATGATTATGCTAAAGAAGTTGAAAAACTGGGAATAGATAAAAAACAAGTTTCACCAATGATCTTACCGGATTATATTCCTGAGCACATTAAAGCTAAACAACTCACAACCGAGTATAAAGGAACGTTGTTTTAGA
>JAYEKK010000176.1:1304-11647 GCA_034660955.1 Candidatus Cloacimonadota bacterium
GCTAAAGAAGTTGAAAAACTGGGAATAGATAAAAAACAAGTTTCACCAATGATCTTACCGGATTATATTCCTGAGCACATTAAAGCTAAACAACTCACAACCGAGTATAAAGGAACGTTGTTTTAGAAGAAAGTAGATTTTGTTAAAGAGGTTTTATGAATATCCATGAATATCAGGCAAAACAGATTCTTGCCAATTACAATATTCCAATTCAAGCTGGAATTACGATTTAAATAGGTGTTATGGAAAAAAAAATTATTAAGAATACCGATTATTATATTTGGATAAAAAGTATTAAAACTCAAATTGTAAATGCACAGATTAAAGCTTCTATCTCTGTGAATTCAAGTTTGATAGAACTTTATTGGCATCTTGGAAAAGAAATAGTGTTTAAACAAAGTCAATTCAATTGGGGAAGTTCAATAATAAATGAATTATCAAAAGAATTACGACATGATTTTCCGGAGATTAAAGGATTTTCCAGACGAAATCTTTATGCAGTAAGACAGTGGTATTTGTTTTATTCACAACAATTTGAAAATGTGCCGCAAGTTGTGGCACAAATACCGTGGGGTCATAACAGATTAATCGTATCGAAAATCAAAAGAATTAAAGAAGCTCTATTTTACTCACAAACAACGATAAAAAATGGATGGTCACGAAATATTTTAAATCTCCAAATTGAAAGTAATTTATATGAAAGAAAAGGCAAAGCATTAACAAATTTTCCTAAAACACTTCCAAAACCTCAATCTAAATTAGCTCAAGAAACATTAAAAGATCCTTATAATTTCGATTTTCTTGAACTTGGCAAGGATGCTCAAGAACGTGAAATTGAAAAAGAATTAACAAAACGAATAACTGATTTTTTACTGGAATTAGGAAAAGGATTCGCTTTTATTGGTCGTCAGTTTAAAATTGAAATTGGAAATACAGACTATTTTATTGATTTACTTTTCTACCATCTTGATTTGAAATGTTATGTCGTAATTGAACTGAAGTCAGGAAAATTTAAACCGGAATATGCTGGAAAATTGAATTTTTATCTTTCTGCTGTAGATAGTCAAAAAAAGAAAGAAACAGATAATCCAAGTATCGGACTAATACTTTGCAAAGAAAAAGATAAGATTGAAGTGGAATATTCACTTCGCGATATCAATAAGCCAATTGGGATTAGTAATTTTAATCTAACAAATACTATTTCTGAAAAATTAAAAACCAAACTTCCAACCATTGAGGAATTAGAAAGTGAATTATCCAGACAAATTGAGAAATAAAAAAGCAATCGCCAACAAATGTTTTTGCGGTTGGATTATTCATTTATCATTAAAATAAAAAAGAGGTTTTATGAATATTCATGAATACCAGGCGAAGCAGATTCTTGCCGAACATAATATTCCAATTCAAGCTGGAATAACAATTGAGAAGGCAGAAGACGCGAGAGAATCTGCCAAGAAAATTGGTGGAAATTTCTGGATTGTAAAAGCGCAAATTCATGCCGGTGGTCGTGGAAAAGGTGGCGGTGTAAAATTTGCTAAAACTTTGGATGAAGTAGAAAAGTATGCTTCCGAAATCTTAGGAATGTCTCTTATTACACATCAGACTGGTCCTGCAGGAAAATTGGTAAAAAAGGTTTTTATAGCTGAAGGAATCGATATCAAGAAGGAATATTACCTGGGAATGGTTTTAGATAGAACTTCTGAAATGCCGGTAATGATGGCTTCCACAGAGGGTGGAATGGAAATTGAAAAAGTGGCAGCCGAAACACCTGAGAAGATCATTAAAGTAGCAATCGATCCACTCATTGGATTCCAGGGATTTCACGCACGTAAACTCGCTTTCGGGATGGATCTTTCCAAAATGCAGATAAGATCATTTTCTAAATTTGCTAAATCTTTGTATGAAGTATATTCCCAAAATGATGCATCTTTGATTGAGATCAACCCTTTAATTTTAGATGAAGAAGACCAATTTGTTGCACTCGATGCAAAAATGAATTTCGATGATAACGCACTTTTCAAACATCCCAAAATAGAAGCAATGCGCGATCTCAGCGAAGAAGAACCAACTGAGACTGAAGCTAAAAAACATGGTCTCAGCTACGTAAAATTGGATGGGAATGTAGGTTGTATGGTAAATGGAGCCGGGCTGGCAATGTCCACAATGGATATCATAAAACACGAAGGCGGCGAGCCGGCAAATTTTTTGGATGTAGGTGGAACTGCAAGTGCGGAAACAGTTGCCAAAGGTTTTGAAATAATATTGGAAGATAAAAATGTGAAAGCTATTTTTGTGAATATATTTGGTGGTATCGTACGCTGTGATCGAATCGCTAATGGAATCTTGGAAGCGACAAAAAAAACAGAAGTAAAAATACCACTTGTAGTTAGATTGGATGGAACCAATTCGGAAGAAGCTGCTGTAATACTAAAGAAAGCGAATTTTGATAATATTATAACAGCTTCCGATCTGGCTGATGGTGCCCAAAAAGTAGTGAATGCTGCCAGTGGAGTGATATCATGAGTATATTAGTAAATAAAGATTCCAGAGTTTTGGTGCAAGGATTCACTGGAAAAGAAGGAACTTTTCATGCCCGGCAATGCATAGAATATGGCACAAATATTGTGGGCGGAGTTACTCCGGGTAAAGGTGGAGAAACCCATTTAGAGAAACCTGTTTTTAATTCTGTTCAAGAAGCAATAGAAGCAGTCCAAGCTGATGTCAGTATTATTTTTGTTCCACCTGCTTTCTCTGCTGACGCAGTGATGGAAGCTGTCGAAGCCGGAATCAAAGTAATTATTTGTATTACAGAAGGAATTCCTGTAGCCGATATGGTGATAGCAAAGAAGTTTGTAGTTTCCAAAGGTGCTACCTTAATAGGTCCAAACTGTCCGGGAATTATCACAGCAGAAGAAGCAAAAATTGGAATTATGCCGGGAATAATATTTAAAAAAGGAAATGTAGGAGTTATCTCCAAATCTGGAACACTTACCTACGAAGCTGCCAATCAAGTTGTGCAAGCTGGATTGGGAATCACAACAGCCATTGGAATCGGTGGTGATCCCATTATTGGAACTACTTATATTGATTTACTAAAACTTTTTGAAAAAGATCCAGAAACAGAAGCAATTGTGATGATCGGAGAAATCGGTGGTGATCTGGAGATCCAAGCTGCTAAATATATTAAAGAAAATATTACAAAACCAGTTGTTGCATTTATTGCCGGACAAACCGCACCCAAAGGAAAGCGAATGGGACATGCCGGAGCGATAATTGCCGACAGTAAGGGTACAGCCAAAGAAAAAATGGATGCTTTGATAGCAGCAGGTGTGCATGTGGTTGCTTCACCAGCCGATATTGGCAAGAAGGTAAAAGAGGTGCTTGGGTAAACCTCCTTTAATTCCCCCTTACGAAGGGGGACAGAAAAAGAAAGTTCCCTCTTGTAAGGGGAGATGCCGCAGGTAGAGGGGTTTTCTTAGACAAGATAATTATTGTCATCCTGAGCGGAGTCGAAGGATAGTGAAAGAGTAAAAATTTTAAATAAATTAACGAGGTGATTTTATGCGAGAAGTGAACGTTAAAGATTTGATACCGATTGTAAAAAAACTTTGCATCGATGCCAATTACAATATGGGTGAAGATGTAATTGCCAAGATCAAAGAATTCAAAGAGAAAGAAGAATCTTCCACAGCAAAAAATGTGTTAGATATCTTACTGAAAAACTATGAACTTGCTGCTTCAGAAAAAATGCCGAGTTGTCAGGATACCGGTATTGCTGTTGTCTTTGTTGAATTAGGACAAGATGTTCATCTAATTGGCGGAGACTTTACTAAAGCAATAAATGAAGGTGTTCGACAAGGCTATAAAGACGGATATCTACGTAAGTCAATGGTCGATGATCCTATAATAGATCGAATAAATACAAAAGATAATACGCCGGCAATTATTTATACTGAGATCGTGCCCGGTGATAAAATCAAGATCACGATTGCGCCAAAAGGCGGTGGTAGTGAAAACATGAGTGAAGTGAAGATGATGAAAGCTGCTGATGGAATCAAAGGAGTTGTAGAATTTATTGTAGATAGAGTTAGCAGATCAGGGGGAAACCCGTGTCCACCGATAATTGTAGGTGTTGGTTTGGGTGGAAACTTTGAGCAAAGTGCACTTTTGGCAAAAAAATCACTGCTTCGTTCACTCACAGAAAAAAATCCCGATCCTAAGTGGACAAAAGTGGAAGAAGAAATATTAGAGAAGGTCAATAATCTGGGAATTGGTCCTCAAGGACTTGGCGGTAGAACAACAGCTTTGGCTGTTCATATTCTTTCAAAACCGTGCCATATTGCTTCCATGCCTGTGGCTGTAAATATTCAGTGTCACGCAGCACGTCATAAAAGCGCAGTGATATAAAAAAGGATTAGCAACGAACAATAACTAACTGAAACGAACAAAAAAGAAAGTTAGTTTATTTGAAAATGAGAAAAAAATGATTGAAATATTTTTCAAAGAAGAATTTTTTAAAATCAAGAAAGCTTGTATCGAAGTTCGTAAGAATTTAGGAAACGGGTTCTTGGAAAAAGTATATGAAAATGCTTTGAGAATTGAATTAGAACTATTGGGTTTTATCGTAAAAACTCAAACCAAACTAAATGTGATTTATAAAGAAAAAATAATTGGAGAATATTGTACTGATATTATTGTTGATGAAAAGATCATCATTGAATTAAAGTGTGTATCAAGAATAACGGATGTTCATAAAGCACAGTTATTGAATTATCTAAAAGCAACAGATTTAAAACTTGGGATTCTTATAAATTTTCCAAATGACAAATTAGGTTTTGATATCATTAGAATTCCGAATTTCATAAAAGCAAATAAATAAGTTGTTTATTTTAGTTAGCTTTTGTTCGTATAGTTCGTTGCTAAAAAGAAGGAGAAAAAAATGGAAGTACATTTAACCACACCGTTAAAAACTGAAGATCTGGAAAAATTGAAGATCGGAGATCAAGTGTATATTACCGGAACAGTTTATACAGGAAGAGATGCTGCACATAAAAGACTTGTAGAACTTCTGGAAAAAGGAGAGAAGCTGCCTTTTGATGCAGAAGGGCAAATTATATATTATGTAGGACCAGCTCCAGCTCCTCCGGGAAAACCAATCGGTTCTGCTGGACCAACAACAAGCTACAGGATGGATCCATACGCTCCCGCTCTTTTAGATGTTGGAATGAAAGCAATGATCGGTAAAGGACCAAGAAGTCAAGCAGTGATAGATTCTATGATAAAAAATAAAGCAGTTTATTTAGCTGCAGTAGGTGGAGCAGCAGTTGTAGTAGCTAAGTCTATAAAAGAATCCAAAGTGATAGCATATGAAGATTTAGGACCCGAAGCTATCCGTGAAATGAAAGTAGAGAATTTTCCGTGTGTTGTAGCAAATGATGTGTATGGAAATGATATTTACAAAGCCGGTGTAGAAGAATATAAGAGATAAAAAAGGTGTCATCCTGAGTTTGGCTTTAGCCAAGTATCGTAGGATAATAAAAGAATGCAAAGTGTATACTAAACACTTCGATACCTCGCTTTGCTCGTACTCAGTGTGACAGAAGTGTTTCATGGAAAAAGTTAAATAATGTCATCCTGAGTGTCCGGCAACTGCCGGATGTATCGAAGGATAGAAAAAATTAATAAAAAAATAAAAGGAGATGTTTATGGAAAAGTTAAAGATGGATCTCACAAATTTAAATGAAGTTTTCCCTGATGATTTTTCGCAGGAGCAAATTGCCACAGGCAAAACAATGTTCCTCAAAAAAATGTCGGAAGACGCTCACAAATTCTATGGTGGAAAAATTCAGACTGTTCCCAAAGCAGGTGTATTTGGATTTAATTGGTTCAATGTATGGTACACACCGGGTGTTTCTAAAATTTCTACTACGATCCGTGATGATAACGATACCAGTTTTGATCTTTCTAACCGTGGGAATCTGGTAGCTGTTGTAAGCGATTCTACACGTGTTCTGGGAGATGGAGATTGTACTCCTCCAGGTGGACTCGGTGTGATGGAAGGGAAAGCCTTCTTAATGAAATACCTTGGGGGTGTGGATGCAGTAGCCCTTTGTGTGGATAGCAAAGATGAAAATGGCAAAAATGATCCACAAAAAATCATCGATTTTGTAAAAATGTGTCAGCATAGTTTTGGCGCAATTAATCTGGAAGATATTTCACAACCTAACTGTTTTAAAGTTTTAGATACACTTCGTGAAGAATGTGACATTCCTGTTTGGCATGATGATGCACAAGGAACTGCATGTGTGACTCTTGCAGGACTTCTCAATGCTTTAAAATTGGCAGAGAAAAAAATAGAAAATGTTAAGATAGTTATGTTAGGAGCAGGAGCTTCCAATACAACAATTGCCAGATTAATAATTGCTGCAGGCGGAAACCCAAAAAAGATGTATATGTTCGATTCTAAAGGTGGCTTACATACGGATCGATCTGATATAGAAGCGGATAAACGTTTTTACCGAAAATGGGAACTTTGCGAAAGTACAAATCCTGAGAAGATAACAGAATTTTCTGAAGCATGTGTGGGGGCAGATGTGATGATCGCTCTTTCTACACCGGGACCTGATACCGTAAAGCCGGAATGGATAAAAACCATGGCAGATAAATCTATTGTATTCACATGTGCCAATCCTGTTCCTGAAATATATCCGTATGCAGCTAAAGAAGCAGGTGCTTTTATAGCTGCTACCGGTCGTGGAGACTTTCCAAACCAGGTGAATAACTCAATTGGATTTCCCGGAATATTAAAAGGTGCATTAATGGTTCGTGCTAAAAAAGTAACAGATAATATGGCAATTGCTGCCGCCCATTCTCTGGCAGATTATGCAGAGAAACGTGGTATAGATCCGGAGAATATCGTCCCTAAGATGGATGAGTCAGGAGTATTTGCAGTAGAAGCTGCAGATGTGGCAATGCAAGCTATTAAAGATGGAGTTGCTAGAATTGAGATGACATGGGATGAAGCATTCAAAAAAGCAAAAACTGACATTGAATACTCACGCGGGATGACCAAATGCGTTACAGATAACGGATTTATTGATTCTCCACCTGACGATATGCTGCAAGAAGCACTTCAATGGGTTATAAACGAAGTTAAATAATATTGTGTCGACACTTCGATACATTCCGAATAAATTCGGAACACTCAGTGTGACAAATGAAAGGATGTAAAAATGTATCATCCTGCTGGCCAAGTCGTAGCTTTGCTTATACTCAGTGTGATAGGCTTAGACTTGTGCTGAAAGTTTTAAAATGCTGTCATCCTGAGTTTGGCTTTAGCCAAGTATCGAAGGATAGTGAAAGAATGCAGGATGTATACTCGACACTTCGATACATTCCGAATAAATTCGGAACACTCAGTGTGACAAATGAAAGGTTGTAAAAATGTGTCATCCTGCTGGCCAAGTCGTAGCTTTGCTTATACTCAGTGTGATAGGCTTAGACTTGTGCTGAAAGTTTTAAAATGCTGTCATCCTGAGTTTGGCTTTAGCCAAGTATCGAAGGATAGCTAAGACTGGAGTAATTCAGCATCTGCCGAATTTTATCGAAGGATAGTTAAAGAATGCAGGATGTATACTCGATACTTCGATACATTTCGAATAAATTCGGAACTACTCTGTGTGACAGTAGAAAAATTAGCGTACAAAGAAATTTGTACGCTTTTTTTCTTTACAGCAGCGGTGCAAATTAACTGTTTGATACAAAATAAAAAGAGAGGTATTTATGAAAATTATTATTATTGTTTTAATTATTATGGTCAGTCTTACTTTATTTGCCGGTAATATTGAATCATTCTCAGAATTTCAAACACATATAAAAAAGGAATCACATCGAGTTGCCGATATGGAACTTCATAAGCAGATCAAACAATCTCGAGAATCACGTGAATATGAAGTAGGAGATACACATACTTATTGGCGTTATGATCTATCTGTAATGCCTCCCGGATGGATTCAGATTCCGGCAACATGCAGAGCCGTTGGTGAACATTGTTATGTGTTTGTTGCGGATTGTGAATGGCAGATTAATATGGATGAAGCAGATGTTCAAGAGGTTTTTAATTACCTGGAATTTCAAACTATGAATGGAGATGACTACGGAGTAGTAGAAATGGATACTTTGCATTTTGGTGAGATACCGGATGAACTGGATAATGATCCTAAACTGATTGTTTTTTATTCTGCTCTTGGTTCTTATGGAGGGAGTACATTTGATGGATATTTCAGCAGTTACGATCAGGTTACGGAAGCAGAAGCACAACTGATGAATCCACCCGGACACAGCAATGAATGCGAAATGATCTATATGACATGTCATCCTTTAAATCCAACTGATCCCATTAGAATCTCTGTTCTTGCACATGAGTTGGAACATCTCATTCATTGGGGCGGAGATATAAATGAAGAAACCTGGGTAGATGAAGGTTTAGCCGAATTAGCAATGGTCTATTTTGGTATACCGGATCCCATTTCTCAATTTAATACCAATCCCGATAATTCTTTGAATACATGGAATCAGGAATGGGCGGATTATGTTAAAACCATGTTGTTCTTCACCTATTTTGCAGAGCAATTTGATGATGGAACAATTATCAAGGATCTAGTAAGCGAGCCTTTAAATTCTATTGCGGGAATTTCTAATCAGCTTGTAGAGCATGGTTATACAATTCCTTTTGAAGCAATTTTTGTAAACTGGACAGTTGCAAATTATCTGGATGATCCTGATGTTGAACAGGGACAATATAATTATGAAAATCTTGATATTCCCATTTTTAATTCAACTCATATTCATGTATCATATCCTGCTTCGGGCAGCGGATCAACAAATCCGTGGGCAACTGATTATGTGAAGTTGATCCCGGATGGAGAGAATTATAATCTTCATCTGGAAGTTGATCATCCAATTAATATGGGAATTATCCGCATGAGCGATGATGTAGTATCAACCGTAGATTTTTTTAGTGTGGATGATGTGCTGGATATGAATTTACCGGAAATGACAGAAGAATATTATCGCATGGTTCTCGTCTTTCCGAATGCAGCTAATTCAAGCTTGAGTTACGGTTATGAGGTTACCGAAAATACAGACGCAGATAATTACGAATTAGAAATTACGAATTATGAATTAACAAATTATCCCAATCCATTCAATCCATCTACAACTATTTCTTTTTCCGTAACACAAAATTCCGATTTTGTGAACCTTGAAATCTATAATTTAAAAGGACAGAAGATAAAGAAATTAGAAATTAGAAATTTGAAATTAGGAATTAATAACTTAGAATGGAACGGAACCAACGAGAATAATCAACCGGTTTCATCAGGAATTTATTACTATAAATTAGTAGTTGATAATAAAGTTATCGATACAAAGAAAATGATCCTAATGAAATAAAAAAAATCACAAATATATTAGGACGGTAGAATTGATGAGCATTTATTCTGATTCTACCGTCTCTATTATTTCACTAATATCTTCAACCTCTTCTGCCACAAAATCGGGTTGAACCTCCCAGCTTATAATATTATTATCAGCATCATAAAATGCGCCAATGCTAATAACTTTGAGACTACTTCCATTTTCCTTGTAAACCTTATTAGCATTAATTGCACAGCGTATATCGGTTTCATGATCACCAATATAAATTATAGTTCCTCTTTTGTGTGGAACAAGTTCCGAAATACATCGTAACAATCCATCCGGTTCCGGTTTTTGTTTGCTGGTTTCAACTTCTTCATAACCCAGAATACTTTTGAAATATTTCAGTATTTTATTCTTCTGTAGAAACTGCCTGATATTTTCTCTGGAATTTTGAGAAACAATTCCGTGAGGATATTTATTTAAGGTTTGAATCACATCTGTGATTCCGTTATAAAAGGGAACTTCAGTTTCATCTTTAAGTTGAAACTCTGACCATAATCTTCCCGCTTCGTCTATTTCATTTTCATTTAAATTAAATTCATTTTTATATAGAGTACGCCAATTCTCAGCTTTTTTGGTAACAATACGGTAATTATTCAGATTGTTTAAAGGATGTAAATCTTCCGATTTTTTACCGGAAATATGCTCGATGATCTTTCTGGTTACATTCAGGTTTTTTATGTGTGTGTCAACCAGTGTTCCATCATAATCCCAGATGATAGCTTTTATCATTTACTCTTTCCATAAATGTGTTTCATGTCGGGAAGTTCGGTAAAATAATAATGAACCCAGATATAAATATGCTGGAATAAAGCAGCTATCAGTGCCGGTTTGGAAAATAATAAAAGACCTGGTATCCATAA
>JAYEKK010000177.1:0-11601 GCA_034660955.1 Candidatus Cloacimonadota bacterium
ATGAAAAATCAGAAAAACATTGTGTTTTTACTAAAACCTATTTAGTTTTTGAGATGAAGAATAACTTACATCCAGTTGTCCTTATGACTAAACAAGAATTTCACCCAAATACTCCATATGAGGATGAACTAAAAGAAGTGGTAACAATTCCAGAAGGAATATTCTATAATCAACGTGAAGGATATTATGAAAATTTGTTACAAAATGAGGATTGCATTTATACTCAATACTGTTCATTCAAGGAAAAAAATATAAATAATAAAAATAAAATTGTGATAGCAAATCATCCTGAAAATTGGCTTTCGGGATTTGCAAAGATTAATCAATATTGTGATGAAGCAATTGATAGATGGCTTGGTGACAGAACTTCTAACAATTATCTATATCAAGTTATAGATGAATATTTTAGGCATTTACTATTTATACCCATTTTGCTCATTAATGATAATTTATATGAACTTGATGTTGAGAAAAATGAAGTTAGTTTAAGGAAAGTGGAAAGTTCAAAGCTTGTTTATAATTATCATCTTCATAATGAACCGAAAATGTCTATAATTTTTGTTATGACAAAAAAGGGATTAAATCAATTTCTTCCAAAAATGAGAGCTATAGAGAAAAATGTAGAAGATAAAATGATAAATTCAAAAGACAAAAAGTTCCCTAAAATAGATGAAAATTCTTAATCTCTAAATCTAATAAAGTAATAAATAATAAATGACCATTAACTAAAATCATTTTTGATCGAACTTAGCACAAACATTTATTCAATCATCAATTTCATCTTGACATAATATCCATTTAAAATCATTTGAATATAATTATTTAAGGAAATAAAATGAATAAAAAAGAAGATATAATCAAATTAACAAAATATGTAAAAGCGGCCGGCTGAGCCGGTAAAGTGAGTCCGGCGGACTTAGATATTATATTAAACGGGTTAAACTTCCCAACATCAGATAGAACTCTGGTCGATAGATCCGACAATGATGATTCAGGAGTTTACAAGATCACAGATGATATTGCCATTGTGCAAACTGTTGATTTTATCACACCTGTGGTTGATGATCCATATTTATATGGACAGATAGCTGCATCTAACAGTCTGAGTGACATCTAC
This sequence comes from Candidatus Cloacimonadota bacterium, assembly GCA_034660955.1. Taxonomy (GTDB): domain Bacteria; phylum Cloacimonadota; class Cloacimonadia; order Cloacimonadales; family TCS61; genus Tenebribacter. The sequence continues at coordinate 1,118 of JAYEKK010000177.1, forward strand.
GCAATGGGAGCTAAAGTTGATACAGCTCTTAATATTGTTGCATATGATAATTGTCATTTAACCAAAGAAATGTTACATGAAATACTGCGTGGTGGAATCGATAAAGTGAGAGAAGCTGATGGTGTTGTTCTCGGTGGACACACTATCGAAGATCTTGAGATGAAATATGGACTTTCTGTAACTGGTACTGTCCATCCTGATAAAATATTAAGGAATAATACAATAAAACCCGGTGATAAAATAATCCTGACAAAACCTTTGGGGATGGGAGTTATTACAACTTCTATCAAAGCAGACGAAGCTCCTCAAAGTGCTATAGACAAAGCTGTTTTTCATATGAGTTTTTTGAATAGAATTGCTTCGGAATTAGCTGTTGAGTTCGGAGTGAATGCCATGACCGATGTAACCGGATTCGGGCTTCTGGGTCATTTATTTGAAATGATAAATAAAAAAACATCTGTGGAACTTGATTTCAATGCAGTTCCGTTTATTGAAGAAGCTTTTGAATTAGCTGAAATAGGATTATTTCCTGGTGGTTCTTTTCGAAATGAACGTTATTATAAACCACATATTGTGAATAACAATAATTCTATTGCAGAACATAAATTTATGCTGATGTATGATGCTCAAACCTCTGGTGGACTTCTTATATCTGTTCCAAAAGAAAGAGCAAATTTACTCTTGGATAAATTAAGATCAGCTGGAATTGAATGGGCTGCAATTATTGGTGAAGTTACCAATTCTGCGAAAAATAATATTGTTGTAGGTTAGAATTTTTTTTAGAAAAAACCATAAGGGTTCTACATAAAACCTTATAGTCATTGTCCCGATTCATCGGGAAAGCAATCTAAGTTTATAAACAATTATCATAAATGAGATTGCTTCGTTTGTAACAGTAAGAAGAAAAACTCGCAAAGACAACAATTCTTATTTTTAACTTGACAGTTAATTCATAATATTTTATTTAACTATATAGTTAAGTGAAAATTGGAGCTGGAGGAAGATATGCTATTTGGAAAAAGAATGAAAGAAGTTCTACAAAAACTCGAACTTACACAAGTAGGTCTGGCTGAAAAGATCGGTATTTCTAATGTTGTGATAAACCGGTATATAAAAGGTAAAACCAGCCCTAATTATGATTTTCTGAACAAACTTGCAACAACTTTCAATATAAATATAACATGGCTAATCACTGGTGAAGGACCCATGTTCCCCACTCGCAATATCAAAACTGTAGGAAATCGTGAATATTTCTATCTACCAATACTTGATGGTGTAAGCTGCGGCTCTCCTCAAGAAATAGATTCAGCAGAACCACTCGATCATATTATGATGGATACAGCTTCACTCTCGGGAGATTTCAATTCCTACTTTGCTTTTTATGCTAGCGGAGATAGTATGGAGCCTTATATTTCCAATGGGGATGTTGTAATCGTGAAGCAATGTGATAATTGGGTAGCTGCTGATGAAAGGATTTGTGTTATTCGTGTGGAAGGTGAAGTAACACTTAAAAAAGTTAAATCTTTTGCGGAGGGTAGAGAGATATTGCTTCAGCCATTTAATAAAGATTATGCACCAATCCTGCTTGATAGATACACTTTAAAAGATTCTCTACTTATTGGAATCGCTGTTATGTCCGTTAGGAATTTATAGATTTCTTTATTCTCTCAAGCGAAATCCAGCCAGCAATCGAGCCGATTGCATAATAAATAAAATCACTTGGAACAAATGATGTTCCAATGATTGTTCTTCCAATAAACGTACTTCTTATTATTTCCAAAAATACTGGATGCCACAGTTGTAATAATTCGAGAATACATGTAATAATAAACACACTAAATGCTATCTTCCAAGGTTTAACTTTGGTAAGAATAAGGGATATTACGAGACACCAAAAAACTTCATACAGAAGTCCACCAAGCGAGTTATTAACCCATTTTGCTGCGGGACCTGCATAAAATTTACTGGCAAATCCTAATAAAGTTATCACTAAAATTGTTAATGATGTTATTATTCTAAATTTTTCCATATCACAACTATATACTAATTTTGAAATTAAATAATTGGAAAATTTTAATAACTTTGCATTATTAATGAAAAAATGATTTCTTATGTTTATTAGGACTTTTCTTATCTTCTATATAAGCTCCTTCCTGTTTATGTTTTTCTTGTATTTTGAGAGCTTCCTTAATATCATCCGTAAGCTTGATGATCTTTCCTTTCCCCGTTTTAATTGTATACCGTTCTTTTCTGCTCATATCACTCTCCTATTAAGATTATTTATTTCTATAAATTCTTTATGATTCTTTTAGTTAATATGTCAATTTAAAAAATTTGAAAATAATTAACGAATAATTATTAAGATTGTAATTTGTTTTTTAATAAATTTTAAGTTTTTAATTATCAAGTTTAATTCGTCTCAAAAAAAAGCATTAAAAGCTTTATACTTGACAAATATTTTGATTAATCTAATTAAGTTTACTGTTGATTTAAAAAAAATTCAAAAAAGGGAGAAGATATGAAAAATTTAGTCAAAATTTTTGTAGTGGTAATGATTCTTTCTATCCTTCTTTCTGCATGTGCACCTCCACCTCCACCAGTAACAAAGGTTCAGTTGGACACAGCAGAAGAAGAAGCGATCCAGGAAGAAGAGAAAGCAGACAACTTGAATAACGAAATGAAAGCTCTTGAAGCAGATTTAGCAAAGCAGGAAGCTGAGCTTAAGAGCCTTCAAGAGTATCAAAAAGAACTGGAAGCAGGGAAATAGGAGTAAACTATGAAAAGAATTATACTTTTATCATTAATCGCATTGTTAGTATTACCCGTATTAATCCAGGCTAGAGTTACTTATCTTTCTGAAGAAGAATATAAGGATCTTAAGAAAAAAGAAAGATTAGTTTATTGGGAAAACCTTGAAAATGATCTTGCTGAATTACAGCAGAGAAAAGCAGATGCAATTGCAAATCAGGAAAAATATTCTGCAAACATTGAAAAACTTAATGCTGAGATGGTTCCCGTAAAAACCGAGTATGACAAAGTTCATGCTGAAATTCTTGCATTTCTTGGTGTAACAGAAGCAGATTTTGCTTCAATTATGGAAAAGATCAAATATTTCAATGGCGAAATAACTAATTGGGATGGACTCACTGATAAAGAACTATGGAAAGCTAAGAAATCTGTTCGTGCTCTTGTTGTTGAATATAACGACTATAGAGGAACAAAATATGGTAAAGTTCCGGATTTCAGAAAAGATTTCTCTGATCTTGATAACAGAATTATAAATCTTGAGAACAATCTTGAAGCTGCAAAGCCAAAGTATTATGAAGACGAATATACAATAGTTAAAGGTGATTGGCTCTCTAAGATCGCTCAATATAGTTTTATTTATGGTGATATGTCTAAATGGCCTGTTATTTATAGAGCAAACAGAGATCAAATTAAAGATCCTAATCTGATCTATCCTGATCAAGTTATTAAAATACCTCGTGGCCTTCCTTATGAGTGGAAAGTTTACAAAGGCGAATGCCTTTGGAGAATTGCCGGTTATCAAGAAGTATATGGAAATGCTGCAAAATGGCCTCTTATCTTCAGAGCCAACAAAGATCAAATCAAAGATCCAGACCTTATTTATCCTAACCAGATCTTTGAAATTCCAAGAGATTAATCTAACCAGAAATAAGAAGCCTCTCTTTTTTAGAGAGGCTTCTTTTTAATATTACAATTGAAACTTCATAAAATCCACCTAATTTTGCTCACCTCGATCATCATTGCACTGTTGCATTTTGTATTCAGCCCATATCGGGTGGTATCACACATCTATGATCTTAAATTAGGTGAAATTGCTGAGAAAGATATTAATGCTCCTTTCGATTTTTATGTTTATAAAGCTAAAGAAACATTAGAAGCAGAACAAACTGCAGCAGCTGCGAAAGTACAACCTATCTTTAAAATCTCTGAGAATCTTAAATTTAACGCACAAAAAAATCTGGATTTTGTCTTTCAACATTTTATTCTGCAAGATGGTTCAAATATTCAGAAAACAAGTAAAAAATTGCAACAGAATGGTTATGAATTATCTCTTGGAAATATTAAACTATTAATGAATAATAATAGAAGAATAAGAATTTATAATTTTTTAAGTGAAAATATTACAAAAATATTTACTATTGGCATATATTCAGACAGCTATCGCTATCAGGAAATAAAAATATCAAAATCCAATAGAATTATTAATTATGGTCTCAACCGCTTATATTCACTAGAAGAAGCAAAAAACAAATTGGTCAGTTGGCACACAATTCAAGACGAAAAACCATTAATCCATGAACTTGCAGATATTATTCTGATTGAAAATATAATTACTGATCAGGATATGACGGAGCTCGAAAAAGAAAAAGCAAAAGAAAAGGTACCGTTAACTTTAGGGAAAGTACAAAAGAATGAGCGGATTATAGGAAAAAATCAAAAATCAACTTCCATTGAACTTCTTAAACTACAATCTCTGTTAAAAGCACAGAGAGATCATCAACCAACCAGAAATAATCTACAATTGATACTATCTTCATTGGGAATATTTCTTCTCTCTCTTCTTATTCTAGTTTTATTTGATTACATCCTGGTACTTTTTTTTCCAAGTAATTTCTCTTCAATTCCAAGAACGATCATAATCTTAAGTTGCATATTAGCATCAATAATTCTTACTATTATTACAAATAATATTTTTGAGATTCCATCTCTAATTATTCCATTCAGTTTATCGGTATTGCTTATTGCCTTGATATTTAATCCACATATTGGTATTCTTTTCAATTTTATAATCTTAATCTTTGTTTCAATATTTCTTAATTGGAGTTTCACTAATCCAATGGTCTTAAGTTTAACCACTTTCGGTGGGATCATTGCTCTCAAACATATGAAGAAAAAACAAGAATTCTACCCGATCACTTTATACTTATTAATATCATTTCTAATAGTTAATACAGCAGTATCTCTTATTAAATTTGAAAATATAACTATATATTTCTGGCATCTTTTGTGGGGAATAATTTCCTGTATTACATCTGTTGTTGGGTTGATCCTGTTAACACCGTTTGTAGAGAGAAAATTGAATCTTGCCACAAAACAAATATTATTGGAACTGCTTGATTTCGATAATGACTTATTAAAAAAGATGGCAACAATTGCACCGGGAACTTATCACCATTCACTTATTGTTGGTAACCTTGCAGAAAGCGCTGCAGAAGCTGTTGGAGCCAATCATCTACTCGCCAGAGTTGGAAGTTATTATCACGATATTGGTAAGCTGGAAAATCCTCAGTTCTTTATAGAGAATAATCCAGAATCATCTGATCTTCATGATAAAATGATGGCTACAGAAAGTGCTCTTCTTATTCGCAACCATATTAATGATGGTTTAGCTTTAGCAAGAAAACACAATCTGCCTAAACCTGTTATTGAAATAATTCAGCAACACCATGGAGATAGCCTGATTAAATATTTTTATAACAAAGCAATTGAAACAAATCTTGATTTTGATGAAAAGCAATTCAATTATTCTGGTCCAAAACCTCTGAATAAAGAATCTTCTATTGTGATGATAGCCGATATTGTTGAATCTACCACAAAATCCTTAGATGACTTTTCCGAAAAGAGAATAAAAAAAGTGTTGGATGATACAATCCATAATCTTATTAATGAAGGACAATTGGATGAATCACCTCTTACATTAAAAGAACTTGAGAAAATTAAAACATATATGCTGCCAATACTAATGGGTGTTTATAGGAAGCGACTTGAATATCCCGAAAATTAAACCAGTTATTCTATCAAATAAAACAGCAGATAATATTGAAACTAAAATTTTTGAAAAACTTTTTTTTATTGTTCTTAATAATGAATCCAGACCTCCTGATAGTTTTGTAAACCTCGAACTTACAAATGATGGATCGATAAAGCAACTTAATAAGAAATATCTGGGTAGAGATGAAATTACAGACGTACTCTCTTTTACTGCTAATATCCCCGGAGTTAACTTGATTGGTGATATTATTATTGACATCAATGTGGCTAAAAGCCAAAAGGAAGATAGAACGGTTTCAGAGGAGCTTCAGATATTATTTTTACATGGTCTTTTGCACTGTTTAGGTTATGATCATCTGGCAATAGAAGAACAGAAGATCATGAAAGCAAAAGAGAGTGAATATCTAAACATATTAAAAAAGGAGAAAAATTAGACTCGTGAATGTAAGTTTCCCAATCATATCAATTATTGGCTTTCTAATAATTTCTGCTTTTTTTTCAGGATCTGAAACTGCTTTTTTCTCATTAACAAAGATCCAAATAAAAAAATTAGAAAAAAGCAATAATAAAAGTTCAAAGCGTATCTTGCGATTATTAAATAACCCAAAAGAATTACTTATAATAATACTTCTTGGAAATACTATTGTGAACGTGGCTGCTTCCTCTACAGCTGCTCTTTTCGCAATAAGAATCGGTGAGAAATATCTACAGCACTTTTCTCAATCCATTCTTATGATGATTGAGATTATAATCATGACAATCTTACTACTGATCTTTGGTGAAATAGCACCAAAATTACTGGCATTTTCATCTCCGGAAAAAACAGCTCGTTCTTCCAGTTTGATTTTAGAAATTATCAAATATGTATTTTGGCCTATTATTAAAATCCTAGAATTGATAAGTTCGATCTTCACTACAAAAAAAAGGCAAGTTGAACAAACTGATATAACATCAGAAGATTTTAAGAACCTTATACAATCTAAGGTTACACAGCACCCTTTAGAAGAGAATGAAAAAAAAATTATTACTAGTATTTTCCGGTTTTCTTCTACCGATGCAAAGAGAATAATGACTCCAAGAGTTGATATTGCAGGAGTTGACACATCTGAAGGATTACAAAATGTTAAGAATATGATCATTAGTTCAGGTCATTCTAAGATTCCAATTTATAAAACAAATATTGATAATATTATCGGAATAATTTACGCAAAGGATATTATCTTGAACCCTAAAAAACAATCAATAAGTTCACTTCTTCGTCCACCGCTTTTTGTTACTGAAAACACCAAGATCCAGAATTTGTTAAACAAATTTAAAAGACGTAAGATACAAATAGCTATAATCGTTGATGAATACGGTGGTACAGAGGGATTGGTAACACTTGAAGACATTCTAGAGGAATTAGTAGGCGAGATCCGTGATGAATATGATAATGAAAAACCAAACATAGTAAAACAGAATAATGGTACTTTCAGCATAAATGGAATGTACTCTATCTCTGAATTGAACGATAAATTTATTTTAGATATTGACGAAGAAAAATATGATAATCTGGCTGAATTTATATATGATAATTTTAACAAAGTTCCAGAAGTAAATGAAAGTTTTATTTATAAAGATCTTGTTAAATTCACTGTTAAGCGAATTAAAGCTCGACGAATACAATATATAACATTAGAAGTTATCAATAACAGCGATGAGTAAGAAATTTAGAGCTCTTGTCATAATATTACTTTTTATTCCTTTTTTCCTCGTAGCAGAGACATTTGACCTTTCTATTAAATATCTTGGGATCAGTGTTGTTAAGGTTTCAATGACCGATGAAGATTCAACTATTACTATAACAGCAAAATCAACCTTTATTGCCAGCATAGCTTCCAACATGGATAATTTCTACAAATCTGTTTATTCTGTCAATTACCTACCAGACTCATATGAAAAACATATTGATCAAGGTGATTATTTTGAAAATAGAATAATTGAATATAACAGGCAAACACTTACAGCAAAAAGAATAAGTAATATTTTCCCTGACCGCAATTGTGAATATCCAATTAAGCCTGAAAGCCGAGATTTCTTTTCAGCTCTATTTTACCTTCGAAAAGCTATTGATGAGCCTACTGGTGAATTATGGATAGATGCTAACAAACTTATCTGGAGAGTTGAATATTTTGTTGTAGGAAAGGAAAAGATCTCTACCATATTTGGAAAGAGATCTACAATTAAAGTGAAATTGAATTTCCAAAATTATTTGAATAGAGAAAAAGAACGAACCGATATGCTCACAAACAATCTGGTTAACGAAGAAAGATCTCTTTTATTCTGGTTCTCTGATGATGAGCAAAGACTTCCTTTAAAAGCAAAATTCATGATGAAACCATTTGCTGTGGTTTGGAAATTAAATTCCTATACAGAATAATTTTAAAGCAATGAAGAATAAATATAATAAAATTGCGTTCTATATTTGGGCAGGCGTAGTATTTACGTTAACTTCTATACCTAAATTGCAATCACCACTAGATGATTCATTGAATATTGATAAATTAGCTCATTTTGTTGTTTATATGATATTTGCCTATTTATTCATGAAAATGTTCGATACAAAACAGTACATTCAAAAGCTAAGGTTATTATACGTCTTAGCTGTTATCATACCTATCTTCGATGAATTACATCAAATACCAATTCCCGGTAGATCCTTCTCTTATTATGATATTCTTGCTGATTTCCTGGGATTTCTTACCGTGATCATCTACTTCAAGATAAAGTTAAAATGATCTTGATCAATCTTTAATTCTTTTAAGTGAAACTACCAATTCATAATGAAATGGTGGCTTTAACCAGATCTGCTTCTTGAGATAATTCTTAGGATTATTCAGTATCTCTTTTTCCGGCACTTCTTCTACCTGGTTGTCTTTTGATACCACCAAATAGATCTTTTCATTTGTTTTGATTGTTTTTCCAGTTGGCATAAGCTCTCCTACTAATTTATATTTTGGATGTTTTTCAATAAAATCTAAAAGTATTTCATTTGTGACCATACTCCTATATTCCTTGCAATATCTTCTATCCTCACAACTCGCAGCACATACAATAATATCTGTATGCCGCTTATTTTTGGGACAAATAACAAGGTTTATATCGGCTCTAATTTGTTTTCGCAATTTTCTCTACACTAATTTATACTTAAATAAAACTTTTTTTAATTTTTCTAAATTATCATCTACCATAAAACAAAGAGGTAAACGCAATTCCCGCTCGATCATCTTCATCATATATAACGATTCTTTTACAGGAATTGGATTTGTCTCGATAAATAATGTTTCATTGATCTCGATTAGCTCCTGATGAATTTTTAGCGCATCCGCAAATTTATGGTTGGAACATAACGCAACAAGATCATGTAGTTTGCGAGGTAAAATGTTAGCTGTTACCGAAATTGCTCCATCTCCACCACATGACATGATCGGCAAATTCAAAGCATCCTCGCCGGACATCACAGAAAAATCTTTATCTGTGTTTTTCACAATTTTAGAAAGTTGATCAAGGTCTCCGCTTGCTTCTTTGATACCGATAATATTTTTAAATTCATTTGCTAATTTTATTGTTGTTTCGGCATTTATATTAACACCTGTTCTTCCCGGAACATTATAGATCACAATAGGAATTGTAGTACTTTCTGCAATAGCTTTAAAATACTGATACAAGCCATTCTGGGTTGGTTTATTATAATATGGAGTTATTACTAAAGCATAATCTACACCCCACTCCTGAGCTCTTATTGTAGCAGAAATAGTGTGTTGTAAATTATTGCTACCGGTTCCCATCATTATCGGAATTCGTTTATTGATCTTCTTAATCCCAAAACGGACTAATCTCTCTTTTTCATCACCGGCAAGAGTGGGAGATTCTCCGGTTGTTCCGCAAAATAGAATTCCATCAGTTTTATTCTCAATTTGAAAATCTATAAGTTTCTCAAGGGAATTGTAGTCTATCTCATTATTTTTGAATGGAGTAACCAAAGCAACATACGAACCTTTCAACATACAACCTCCTGTATCTAATAAATTCAATGAATTCTGCTCGATCTAAAATTGGCTGTCTTTCTGCTTGCCAAGCCGAAGCTGGCGAAGGCTGGAGGAAATCTTCGTAGAATTCTCTCACGAAGAATCCGTCTGAGCCGGACAAGTCTCATTATAAGCGGAGATCCTTCCAAAGAATTACTTGCATGATTCGTCTGGATGACAGAATTCACTCTATAATAAAACGTTTTATTTAATGAACAAATTATTTCTTAAAGAATTACTCGTCAACCAACATTTCATAAATATATTAAATCTTACACTTTAGTATTTTTTAGTTATTAATTAGTATTCATTTTTCTATTTGACATTTAACTTCTCTTTATCCAAATTCGGATTTGCGTTAATTAAATTAGTTAAAAGGAAACGAAATTGAATTTTATTTTAGATTTATAGAGTGCAAAATAAATGTATACAATAACCACCTTGAATGAGTTATTGTACTCATTTTTTGTATAACTATAGGTTAGTTATGTACTCATTTTATGTTGACGCGGCGTACATATGTTATGCCTATTTGTAGTAGTAGATAGTTTAAGTTCTTGACCAATAAAAATGAAAAGAATTTTTGTAAATTATGATTGGAGGAAATAGTAAAATGAT
>JAYEKK010000178.1:0-11569 GCA_034660955.1 Candidatus Cloacimonadota bacterium
TAAATTCACCCATGTTCATATTTTCGAATTTTGGGGAATTCACATATTGAAAGATCTTGTTAAAGATATCAAAATGCTTATGATGCGGATGATGATAGATAATGATCGGCTCATCATTTTCAGATTTCTTTCTTATTAATTCAAAATAATACTTCAGCATTTCATCTTCATTAAAATGCGAGCGATTTAATCTTCCTAAACTTATTGGATGAATTGGGATTTGTATAACACTTGAGAATTCATTATTACAATATGGATAAAATGGAAGGTCGTCATAATCAAGTGTAAATTCAGAAGAATATTTCAATTCCAATTTCTGCAGAGCCTTATTCAGGAATAAATTCCAATCTCCAAAAGGAGCAGCAAATCCATCTGCATTAATTCCACAACTCTTCAATTTTTTTTTAGCTGTTAATATGTTATCATAATTTTTTTCGGAGTTATCATAAACATAGTGCTTATCGCAATGAATTGCCATTTCTTGATCTTTCATTGATGCATAATTAATCATTCTTTCATCTGAATCAGTATCCAGAAACCAGGTTGCCGAGACATTATTATCCTTACAAATTTTATACATTTCATCTGCATCTTTTTTAGAACAGAAATCGGTATCAAGTCGGAAGATAAATAAATTCTTATCAATATAAGGTTGATGCCATAAGTGTACAAAAGGCAAATCTCTTTTATGATGTAAATATTCAAGGGCAATTTCTACGATCTTCCTTATTTTACCTTTGGAAACCTCTGATACAATTTCAGATGGAAGCTCTTTTCTGTTTGCATAAAATTTCTTTCTTCTTGAATTATTGCTTAAAATAAGTTCATTAATATTAAAAGGTAAAATCAGATTCACTCCATGATTAACTGAAGTGATTTTCAATCCTGAATCGATTGTTATTATATTTTTGGATCTTGGTATTCTAATTTTGGAGTAAATGTCTACTAATCCAACTGATGAGAAAGGAGTATTTTTTTTTGAGCTTAAAAACCGAACTTTTCTTGTTTTATGTGAAATTCTATTAGAAATAGCAGTATCCAAATATAACACAGCTCCGCCAGAATTCAAATATTCTTCAATTACTTCATTTTCTTCGGATGTATGCGAATCTGTGATAATAAGAACTGAATATTCATCAGGAGAGATCTTATCTGATAGCGAGAATTGAGTATAGCTTACACCAATCTGCTTTAGAACTATCTGCCAACCGGGTTTGCAATTATCAATTCCTATTCTCAGGTTCACTTGAAATCCCCAATTATTTTCCTGAGCTGCTCTTCCCTGCTTTTTAGCGAGAAATTGTTGAGAATATGTTTCCTGAATTGTTCTCCCGATTTCTCATTTAATGCATCCTGAATTGAATTAGCCGTTTTTGTTGGATCATTTAAAGGTACATAATACGCTGAAGTACCGGCAACTTCCGGTAAGGCTCCACAATTTGTGACTACTGGTATACTTTCACACAACATAGCTTCAGCCAATGAAATTCCGAAACCCTCATGTGCGGAAACCTGAACATATACTTTTGCTTCTTGTAAATATGTCAATAATTCATCATTATTAACATACCCCGTGAATGTAACGTTTTCAGAAGCAATTGAACTCAGGTAATCAATGGATTCGTCATAATGTTTTCCGATTAGAATAAATTCCACATCCGGTAGCAGGACAGCACTTTTTACGAAAGTTTCTAATCCTTTTCGCTGCAAATTCTCCCTGGTTACATTTCCAATTGTGATAATAATATTCTTTTTATCTCCCTGCGGATAGAATAATTCTGTTTGAATACCATTGTAAACTAGTTGTAACCGTTTAGTTACAAAGTTATCTTCGATCTCTTTTTTATTTGACTTGGAAACTGCAAGCGTAAGATCAGTATTGTTAAGTATGTATTTTACTTTCTTAACATTCTTAGGATTCAGCATACCACCATATCCTATTTCAGGTACAGATGCGACCTCATATCCACCTATCACAACAAAACATTTCTTATGCATTAATCTGGAGAAGAAAACTGCGAAATAGGCTGGAAGCTCTGCAAACCAACAATAAATGATATCATTCTTACAAACCCCAACAAAAATAGCATATGCAAATAAGGCTATCTTTAAAATATTTCTTTTTTTGGGAATTGGAATTGTACTCACATCGGCAAATTTTTCCAGAATACTCCTATCATTCCTTACAAATGATGAATTATAAGCTGAAAGAAATAATATCTTTTTCTTCATTTTGAATTATCTAATAAGAGCTATCTTACCTTTTGATGTCTGTCCATTTGGTGCTGAGACTACGTAAAGATATATTCCCGAGCCACACTTTTTACCAGTTTTATTCAATCCATCCCAACTGAATTGTTCATAAATATCCTTTTCAATTTCCATAACAATATCACCGTTCAGATCAAAAATTCTACAATATGTGTTACCTTTTGGCATTGTGATTGCACTTCTGTTCTCAATTCTCAAGATATCACCATTTTCAGGATAGAATGGATTAGGATATACAATCGTTTCAAAAAGGTCAGTCTCTTCGTTCATCTCAGCCGAAATACCAATTTCCACAGAATTCATTCCTAAATTTGTTCCAATATATAAAGTCCCTGTTTTAGGCTCGTAAGCTAAATCTGTAATTGTATTTGAGATTAACGGAGTATTTTCTGTTGTAAGATTTATAAACTTGTCTCTACTCGTATCAAAGATAGTGATCCCAGCATCCTGAGTTCCAATCCAGACCATGCCAAAAGGATCAACAAACAATGCTGTAGGATAAGTTGAGATAGACCCATAAAGCCTTTCTTGCCCTTCATAGTACCAGTATTCGGGATCAGGATTATCTTCATTCCAAAACCAATGGTTATCGAACCAGACTTTCTTTTTTATAGTTGTACCAAACCAGAACCAATCAATTCCATCATACATAAATAATCCATGACCAGAAGCGATCCAAATTTCTTCATTATTGATATTACGTGAAGTTATATCAAAAATTCTTCCACTTTGTAGATTACCTGTAAATGGAGTTTTTGACCAATTGGCTCCATTTGTAATTGGATCTGTTGTATCATTCCATATTCTTAGACCAGAAATCCAACCACCAAAATATATTTTTTCTTCACCAATAAATATATAATTGGGATCCATATCATTAGGATCTAGTGGTTCAAATAACTCAAAACTGGTTATGTAGTCAAAATTATTATCAAGAATAGTTACATAAGCAGAACTACCACCATAAGAGCAAACCCAAGTTCTATTTTGCTCATCAACAGTTAAAAAGCTAATAGTGTTGTTACCAATACCATTAGCTACCGTAACATAATCCCACACATTATTTACGTCATCAAATACACTAATTCCACCTTGCCAATTTTGTGAAGAATTGCTACTCCAAGCACCAAACCATTTTCTATTATCTTCATCAACACAAATAGAATAAATGTTATTGCTCCTTAAATCCGTTTTTTCAGCATTGTAATTTTGCCATATATCTCCATCAAAGGAAGATACTCCTTTTGTACCTTTAGAAGTTGCTGAACTTCCTTTATGACCATCTGTAATCCAAAGTTTATCTTGTTTATCAAAAACCATATCTTTTATTGTATTGGAAAGCAGGCTGTTCGTTTTCTTGGGGAGTGACCAATCTATACCATCATAAAACAATATTCCTTCCCCCCATGTAAAAGCTACTAACGTTTCTTCTACTTCTTTGAATCCCATAATCTGAGTATTACTTAAATTCATATCATCAGCATACCATAATTCTTGAATTTGTCCGTTCGAAAATTTGAAAGCAGCAATATCTGTCGAATCCACAACAATCATTTTTTCTTCATCCCAATACCCAACACCAGCAATAATTTGCTGTGCACTATTAATATAAACTGGATAGAGAGAGGAGACATGATTTTCAATAATATCGTCATATACTATCCATTCAAAAGGGGGAAAACTGGAAACAACAAGCCCTCCCCTAGTCCCGATCGCTACATAATTATTCATTACTGAAATATCGTTAATTATACTACTGGGGAATATAGAATTATCTACATTGAAATGTCTCCAATTACTTTCTACATTCATAGAATCTATATGAACAATATCTATACCGTTCTCACTTCCACAAAAAATATATCCATTATCAGATATTTGTAAACTAGTAATGTTATTCGCAGAAAGTCCATTCCCTGTATCATAGTTATTCAAAAGAAGTGGAAACGGAAAATCAGGATCATCTTTGAAACAGCTTACTCCTAATTTTGTAGCAACGAAAATGAGAGAATCATTGTGAACTATTTTATTAACTATATTCGATTGGAGTCCTAGTGTTTCGGTGAGAGGAGTCAGAAAAACATTATTACTAATCCTATTAATACCATTATTAGCAGTTCCAACCAATATTTGATTTGAGCTTTCTAAATAATCAAGTACTCGGATATCATTGTTACCCAATCCATCTATAGTGGTTAGAGTTTCTCCAAACGAATTATTGTTAAGATTGTAATCTAGCAATCCTCCCCAAGTAGCTATATTCAATTCATTTCCGGTTTCAATAATATCAAAAATGTGAGTAGTATTAGTATAAACTTTCCAATTTTTGAGTGCAAATAAACCCGTTGTAATCATGATCATAATGATAATTAATTTTTTTTTCATTTTTTAAATTCCTTTTTGAAAATATTATAGATAACAATAATAAAGATAAATAATAGAAATAATAAGATTGAGAGTAATATCCTTTTAGATGAAAATGAAAATCCAAAAGCAATGAGACCAAATAATAAAGTTAAAAAATAACATATAAATGCAATATTCTTTTGTGATAAACCGATTTCATGGAGCTTGTGATGAATATGTTCTTTATCGGCTTGAAAAATGTTTTCTTTTTTGTTTACTCGTCGTAATATTGCATATGCTGTATCCATAATTGGAATGGCCAAGGCAATAATTGGAACGAGAAGTGTCATCGAAGTAATACCTTTGAATTCTGCATTCCCAATTATTGAGATTGCAGCAATATTAAATCCCAAGAAAAGACTGCCTGTATCGCCCATAAATATTCTGGCTGGATAGAAATTATATTTTAAGAAAGCCAAATTAGCTCCAATTAAAGCTATGGAAGAAAAAATTATAATTGGATTAGATTTTAATAAACCAACAGCTAATAATACAACTGCTACAATTGAAGCAATCCCTGAGGCTAATCCATCCATACCGTCAATCAGATTAAAAGCATTAACAACAAGTAAAAACCACAATATGGTTACCGGATAAGAAAAATATCCCAATATTATTGTTCTGCCAAATGGATTAGTTAGCAATTGAATACTAAATCCTGAAAAATATATAATCGTAATTATTACTATTTGTAAAATTAATTTGTACTTAGCTCTTAACTTCGTTTTATCATCAAGGAAACCTAACATTAACATTAATAAACTTCCCAATGATAAATAAAGTATTTGATAACCTAACTCTGGAGATACAAAATATATTCCAAGCTGTAGAAGAATTAAAGGAATGCCAAATGACAAACCACCTGCTATCGGTGTAGACACACTATGAATTCCACGTGTGTCTGGGTGAGAAATTAATTTCTGTTTTTTAGAAAATCTTATATTAATTGGTACTAAAATATAAGTAATAATAAAAGAAAATAAGAAAAATATTAGATATATCATTTTAATCGGAAGTTCCTATCAATTTTTGTACCAATGATTTATACGCATCAAGCACAATTTTTTCATCAAAACTTCTAACAACTTTTTCTCTACTTTTTAAACCCATTTTCTTCAACTCTTCTTCTTTTAGATTCAACATTTTAATCATTTTCTTTGAAAGATCATAAATATTTCTTGGCTGGCAAATAAACCCATTTACACCATCTTCCACAACTTCCCTGCAACCAGTATGATCTGTAGTGATCAAAG
Organism: Candidatus Cloacimonadota bacterium; assembly: GCA_034660955.1. Classification (GTDB taxonomy): domain Bacteria; phylum Cloacimonadota; class Cloacimonadia; order Cloacimonadales; family TCS61; genus Tenebribacter. The sequence goes on from JAYEKK010000178.1 coordinate 5,931, forward strand.
GTATTCCCATACTTGCAGCTTCTAAAAGTGATTTTGGAACACCTTCTCCATAATAAGAAGGTAAAACCACACAATCAGCATTCAAAATAAATCTTCTAACATCATTTGTAAAGCCTAAATATTCGATTACACCATTTTCATGCCATTTGTCTATTTCGCTTTTTCTTATAGCAATTGGATTTTTTGAATCTATGAATCCCAACAGTTGAAATTTTGCTACATACTTTTTCCTCACCTCTTTAGCTGATTCTACGAATTCATAAATCCCTTTCTCCTTTAACAGTCTTCCTAAAAGTAGAAATGTAAATTTTTCATTTTTATTCGTAATTTTTGGTTTAAACTTTTCCAGATCAACACCCGAACCGGGAAGAAGTTTGAAGTTATTAAATTTTTGATTTAGAGTAAATAACTTCAAATCTTCATTATTTTGGAAAAAGATAAAATCAGCTTTATGAACTGCGTATCTATAAAATCTTCTAATGAAAAATGAGGTTATGCTTTTTTTTCTAAATGTTGTTCCAAGACCAGCAATATTTACTACATAATTAATTCTCAACTTGCTAGCTGCTATAACTCCATAAATATTGGATTTTATTGTATAGCTTAAGATCAAATCTGGTTTTAGTTTGTTTAATAGTTTGTAAATCTTTATGAAAGTAAGTGCATCTTGTAAAGGATTGAGTCCATGATTATTCATTTTGATATGATGGTATTCATAAGGAATCATAGCTGAGTATTTATCTTGCGGAGCAATTACAATGATTTTATAATCCATTTTTGAAAGTTCTTTCATCAAACTCATTCTGAAGTTGTAAATATACCAGCTTGTATTTGCAAAAAGGACAATTTTTTTCATGAAATAATCTCAGCCAACTTTTTGGTTAGATTCTTTCTTGAATATTGATTAACAAACTCTTCGTCTCTATGAATATCATACAGTTTTTTATTCTTTTTTAGTTCTAATATTTTTCTTATAACTTTATTCCCATCCTTAATATTACCAGCTTCAGCAATAAATCCCAAATTTCCTTTTTGGATGAATTCTGCTAAATCTCCTTTTAGTGAACAAAATGCAAGTATTGGCTTTTTGTGAATGACATAATCGAATAACTTTGTGGTTAATATACATTCATATTTTTCCCCGGGGGGCAAAGTAATCAATAAAACATCCGCAGAATTCAGATACTTGTATAATTTGTTTTTTACCATACGCGGTAGAACCTCTATTTCTACATTCTGCAATTTTCGTTCTTCAAATCTTTGCTTCAAATCCCAAAATTGATTTCGAAAATTTCCTATAAATTGCAATTTTATTTTATCAGTAATATTATCAGAAATTGCATTAAAAATATCTTTAGGTGATAAATTTTTATAGAAATTACCCGCAAATGTAAAGGTGATTGCTGCATTATCAATTCGATTTCTGTATTCATAGTTCTCAATATCAAAACCATTTGTGATTACTTCAATTTTATTTTCCAAAAATGAATATTTCTCAAAATAATGTTTTTTAAGCCCTGGTGTCACCACAATCACTTTATTAGCAAATTTCAAAATCTTTTTTTCCCAATAACTATTTAGCAATTTATTATAAAAAGTTAACTCTTTGAAAGGATGATCCACCCAAAGATCACGAATATCCACGATCAAGGGTTTCCGGAATTTTTTTGCCAGCCTATAAGAAGTGATTACATGATTATAAATTCCACCAGTAGTACAATAAATCGCATCGATTTTCTTATTTGATAATATCTCTTTTCCTTTTCTGTAGCAGAATGGCATCCACCCTACTTTCGCATCAATTGGGAAGAGCCTTTTTATTTTGTTTGTAAGTCCTTCTTTACTACGATGAATTTTTTGCACTTTTTCTTTTTTAAAATAATTAAGAAGTCGAATTGGGTCTAACGATTCTGTACGATAAATTTGGCTTTTTTTAATTCCTTCATATTGTCGCCAATCTTTCTGATAGTAACCCAATTCTTTCACAGTTAAAATGATAGGATTCCAACCAAATTCAGGTAAATATTTTGCAAATTTTCCAATTCTTACAGCGGAAGGAATATTATAAGGTGGTGCAAAGTAAGAAATCATTAAAATGTTTTTCATTATTCTGTTAACCTATCTTTAGCAAAATTAAGAAATTCCTGTGTTTGATTCTCTCTGCTAAATTCATAATTGATCTTGCGTTCTTTACTTTTCTTATTAAGAATTTTTATCAATTTTAAGAAGTTCTTGGCGATCATCTCAATATCTTCCATCTTACATATTAGCTCATGCTTATTGTGTCTCAGTATCTCAGCAGCTTCACCTTCTGGTGGCACCATGGCAAGGATCTCTTTTCCGCTTCGCAAATACTCAAATAGTTTACCGGTAAGCACACCTTTGCCTTTATGTGATGCAATAAATAAAAGTAATGCATCACAATTCATAAGAGATTTTATTGCATCCTTATGCTCTATTTGAGAATTTACTTTTATAAGATGTGCTACTTTGGAATTTACAATATAGTCAATTGTTTCTGAATAGTAATTACCGGTGAATTCAATAAGAATATCATCAGTTAATTGACCACGTAATTGCAATAATTCCAGAGCTTTTAAAAGATATTTTGGGGTACGATACCCGTAAAAATTTCCAATATATTTAATAACTAATTTCTCATTCTTCCAGATAACAAAATTAGAAAAATCATCAGCATCCCAGCCATTATAAATAACTTTTATCTTATTTTTTAAAACCTCACCAAATTCACGAATAAGATCTTTTTTCATTGTTTCGCTTACCACGGTTATTACTGAAGCAAATCGTAAGATTTTGTTTTCCCATTTTTTTGAATAGCCCTTATGAAGTTTAGTAACAAAAGTTATGTAGGAATTCAATGTCCAATGATCACGGTAATCAATTATTAGTGGCAACTTATTCTTTTTAGCCAATTTATAAGCTGCTATACCGCTTGTATATGGTCCCATTGTTGCCATGACAGCATCATATTTATTTTTTTTAAACAACTTCTTTCCTGCTTTCATCACAAAAGGTAACCAGCCAATCTTATCATCAATAGGGAAAACATTCCGAATAATTTTCTTATATTTTTCGGGTGTGTTAAAATAGACAGCTTTATTGGTTTTGGATTTGGAGATCTTCTTCAAGATTGACATCAAGTCAAAAGATGATGTTCTAATAATTTTATGAGCTTTATCTTCCTTTAATAATTTATTATCGGTTGAATGAAAAACAATATCCTTTACTGTGATCACATCAGTAAAAACATCAAATTGTTCGAGATATTTTACTAATTTTGCAGGACGCTGAACCCCGGGACCACCCAATGGTGGATAGAAATAAGCAATTAATAACAATTTTTTCATTTCTCTTCCTCAGATTTCGATTTCTTGTTTAGAACAACTTCAATTTTTGAATCCAATTTAACATTAGAAAAATAGATATTATTCTCCTTAATTTCAGCTTCTGCATGATTAACCTGAACAATATCATAGTTGCCAAACACACTTATTGTAAATTTATCTGTTTTGGAAGGGAAATAGAGATAAAATCTATCTTCACTATCAAAGATCTCAATACCCTCTCTTCTTTTCCACCATTGTGCAATTTGCATAAAAGTAGCCATGAAAACATTCTTTGGTCTGATCTCTTCTATAGTATAATTAAGAAGCTGCTTATTGTAAGAAATCTCATCAAAGTTTGAAATGGAATAATTAAAAGAGACAAATCCATTTGCAGATTCAACTGATTCTATCAGATGATCCACGATTTCCTGTGCATTCTCATAAGAAATTGCGCTTGATCTGGAAAACTTTAAATGTTTATCAAAGAATATTATTGGTAATTCTAAAGAATGCCATCCGAAACTACTTCTTAAATCCTTACTATGTGAACCATATTGATAAAATGGGAAACCTAAACCACTCATAAAACCATTCTTGTGGTGAAATCCAACTGAAGAATTATAAGTAAATCCGTTTTTCTTATGGAATTCATGTGTAATTCTCGGGTCATAACTAAAACAATTATGACGAATACCCATTAACTCATCGCTGGTTATTTTTGATAATTTATTTTTTTGTTTATGTAGTATATCTTGCTTTCCAGAATTAACTGAAGCCAATAAGGCAATCTCATTTCCTTTTGCATAATTATTCATTAATTCTTTATGTACATCACTACTCTGTATAGAATAATCAATATCTTTATTTGAATTTGATTCCGTTCCAAAGAAATATGTACCATTTATCTGGTGCATACTCTCGATCTGGTCAATAACATCAAAGTTCCAATATTCTTCAATATTAGTTAATAAATATTTCATTTTACTTAAAAAACTATTAAAAACATATTTAATTTTATAGAAGATCAGAATATCTTCAAATGTGCTGCTGATCATTCTTCCCAAAGACCATTTTTGCAATTTATCAATATTATAAGAAAAGGAAGCAGCAAAAACTTCTGCCGAGGGCCAATATGCTTTCTTTACCAGAAAAGTAGAACCATTCTTTTGTAATGAATCTTTGATGCATCTTTCTATTAACCACAGTAACATATTTACATATGGTTCTTGATGAAATTCTTCAAATGGGACATCCTCATCTGAGAGCCAACCATGATCGTCTCTCTTCACGCCTTCGATCCCAATTGAAGATTCCAGATTAAACAGAATGTTCCCAATAATATCAAATTTATAAATGCCATAGAACAAATCATCTTTATGATAATAATGAATTGGCACTTTTATCTCTTTATCTGAAATTATTGGCACCTTACGCTTCAATTTAATTATTTCTGTATTTTCTTTAATCTTTTCGAGTGTTAGTTTATTTGGTTGCAGCAATTCGGATAAAACAGGAATATAGAATAATATCCTGTCCATAGCAAGAATGTAAGCTTCTTCAATTGTAGGTTCTATTAAGCCGTAGTAGAATAGTATGTCATTTTGCTGTAACTGATCCAGTTTATGAATATACTTAAATTCATATCCAAGAGTATTGAAAATAAAATCAAAAGTAAATTTGATCTTGTTCTCAAATCTTTTCAGCTTACTATCTACATATATTGCTATCATTCAACCTCATGAATTCTAATTATCCCTTATATAAATATTCAGATAGAAGATAATGCATAATTCTGTCAACTTGCATATTATGTAATATTATTGAAATTAAAATTATCCATTATAATTCGAATAAATTAATTCCTGTATTTTCATCAAAATATCTGTCCAGATTTCCTTCAAACTCATCAATAATAATTTCACATGTGACACTTACAACCGCTTTATTCAGATGTCCGCCAAAAGCATTATATTCACTGTCAGAAAGCATTATATGCATGTGCAAGTAAGGTTGATCTTTGTTCGAAGTAATATTTCCTGTTATTGATAAAATTTCAAAAGTACCTTTTATTGTATTAGAGTGATATTCCTTTTTTAATGGATCAAATAAACCAATTTCAACTTCGTTAAGCGCACCGATTGCAGATATCTTCCCTAATTTAATTGATCTCTTATTGCAAAATTCGGTAAGAGTACTTACAATTTCTTCTCCCCTATCGATTCTAATAAAGTATTTATTTTCAATCTTTTTTGATTCCACAAATTCCTCCATTATTATTCTAATAATCACAAA
>JAYEKK010000179.1:0-2703 GCA_034660955.1 Candidatus Cloacimonadota bacterium
TTTAAATACACCTAAATCAATGCTCAATCTCAATTTCGTTACTTTTTATTAACGCAAATCCGAATTTGATAAAATGTAACTTAGAAGTCAAATAGAAAATATTAAAAGGGATAAAATACAAAAAAAGCCCCTCAGCTACTGCTGAAGGGCTTAGTATGTTATCTGTTAATCAGATTATCTCTTTTTACCACGGGTTCCCATTTTCTTTTCTCTTTTATTGAAGTGCTCAACCATTAATGGACTTGCTACAAAGATAGAAGAATAGGTACCAACTACAACTCCAACTAATATTGCAAATGCAAAGTCATGGATAACTGTTCCACCAAAGAGGTAAAGACTGAGAACAACCACAAATGTTGTGAGTGAAGTAATGATAGTTCTGCTGAGTGTTTCATTAATACTGTGATTAATTACACTACCATATGATTCTTTTCTGTAAAGTTTGAGATCCTCACGAATCCTATCGAAAACAACGATCGTATCGTTCAAGGAATAACCAACTATCGTGAGCAGTGCTGCAACAATAGAAAGACTGATCTCTATTCCTAAGAAAGAAAAAATACCAATTGTGATAAGTATATCATGGAAAAGTGCCGCAACAGCAGCGAGACCGAATGTGAATTCAAATCTCCACCAGATGTAGAGGATAATTCCAAGTAATGCCCAGAATATAGCGAGAATAGCTTTACCTTTAAGTTCCTCACCAATCTTAGGACCCACCTCTTCCTGAAGGCGGATCAGTGTTTCATTATCTATATTATCAGGGAATTGCTTCTTGATAACATCAATTACTTTTGTACTTGTCTTATCTTTCATGCCGCCCACAACCTGGGTTTTAATAAGAATAAAACGTTTCCCTTCTGTCCCTTTAATTTCCTGAATTTCAGCATCCTGAATACCGGCATTTGTAAGAACATCACGTATATCTTGAACCTTAACAATTTGCGCACCTTCTTTTACAGGTGTAAGATCAAGTTCCATAGATACACCACCTGTAAAATCAATACTGTATTTTGGACCTTTATTAATTACAAGCGAAACGATCCCTGCAAGAATGATAACTAAAGAAATTGCAAAAGCAATTCTTCTTTTTCCAATGAAGTCTATTTTTGTTTTTCCAAAAAATCTCATCGTTCCCCCTAAATACTCAATTTATCTTTAGCACTATTTGTAATAAAACCATCAAATATTGCTTTAACTAATATGATAGAAACAAACATGGAACCAACAATACCAATAGAAAGCGTTACAGCAAAACCTTTGATCGGTCCTGTTCCAAACTGATACAGAACAAGTGCTGTAATAAGTGTTGTAATGTTAGCATCTAGGATTGTAACCGTTGCACGATTGAATCCGCTATCCACAGCAGAGCGAATAGTTTTGCCGGCTTTAAGGTTTTCTCTGATCCGCTCAAAAATAATAACATTTGCATCCACCGCCATACCAATTGTTAGGATCATACCGGCAATACCGGGCATGGTAAGAGTTCCTTCCAGCATTGTCATTACGGCAATAATAAATGCAACGTTAACGATAAGGGCAAGATCAGCAAATAATCCTGAAAGACCATAGTAGATCATCATGAATAAGATCACAAAAGCCATTCCGATGATAGCTGCCAGGATACCTGCTTTGATACTATCAGAACCAAGAGTTGGTCCAACAGTTCTTTCTTCGATTATATTTACAGGAGCAGGAAGACTACCGGCATTAAGCATAATAACCAGGTCATGGCATTCTTCAATTGTGAAATTACCTGTGATTCTGGCTTGCCCATCAGGAATACGTGTCTCGATAGTCGGAGCAATAAAAACTATATTATCAAGCATGATCGCAAGTCTTTCACCAATATTTTGCCCTGTGATATTTTTAAATCTCTTAGCACCACTCTTTTTGAATTCAAGCAAAATGTAAGGACCTTTATCCTTTGCAGTATATCCCTGACCAATTCTGGTGATCGCATTTTCAAGAGACTTTCCGTCTATCTCAACTTTTTTATGCAGGATATAAATATCTCTGGCAGAATACGGATCATTCTTATCTAATTTTCCTAAAGCAATTTGAAGTCCGGTAGGAATATTTTGTAAGAACAGAGGATCTTTGAGTAAGCTTTTTAATTTAGTAATATGCTTGTAATCAATTCTTAATGGATTTCCATCTTTAGAAGTTGTAAGATCTGTGAATATCATTGCATTATCATAAGATTCATCTTGCGTTTCTTCTTCAGTTCCTAATACATTAATAACTTCTTCAGTTTCTTCCACATCAGTAAATTCTTCCAGAAATTCATATTTCTCAATATTCTCCTGAAGGAATTTATCCATCGTTTCATATGTTTCCTGCATTTGTTCAGGAGAAGCTACAAATTTGAATTCGAGCATAGCAGTTTGACCAATAAGGTCTTTTGCTCTACCGGGATCTTTTAATCCTGGTAATTGAATGATTATTCTATTTTCATTTGCAACTCTTTGAATTAATGGTTCGGCAACGCCGAATTGGTCAATTCTGTTACGAATGATCTCGTAAGCAGTTTTGATCGCATCTTCTTTTTCATCTTCTGGAAGTTTGGAAGTATCGACTTCCAGTTGGATCTGAGTTCCACCCTGAAGGTCTAAACCGAGTATTAATCGTTTAGTCGTCCAGAATGAAGGCAGGTTTGAAACGACCATCGGCAGGAAGTAGTACGCTGTAACCAGCAGAACT
>JAYEKK010000180.1:0-2683 GCA_034660955.1 Candidatus Cloacimonadota bacterium
AATTGAGATGAATTGTATAAAAACAAAAAGGGCGATTCAGGAATCGCCCCCATATTATTTTTTTGTTCGTGAAAAGTTGTCGTTTTGTTTCACAAAGCCAACAATAATAGTTCGTTGTTAATCTTCTAATTTTACCACTCGAATTTAACGTTAAGTTGGCGTACAGCAAGTGTATCATCAACCCGTTTTACCGGTGTATTCAGCGGAGCATCCTTTAGTAATTCAGGATTTTCTTCACACTCTTTTGCAATTTCTATCATTGCATTAATGAAGTCATCCAGAGTTTCCATACTTTCAGTTTCAGTAGGCTCTATCATCATAGCTTCCGGCACGATAAGCGGGAAGTAGATAGTTGGAGCATGATAACCTTTATCTAAAATACGTTTAGCAATATCCAGTGTATTGATACCAAATTTTTCCTTCTGCCATACTCCACTTGCTACAAATTCGTGCATGCAGTATTGATCTTTAAAAGGAATATCGTAATATTTTTCCAGTTTCTTCTGAATATAATTTGCATTGATAACTGCATTCTCAGAAACACGTCTTAATCCCTTTGCACCTAACATTTTAATATAGATGTATGCTCGAAGATTTACTGCAAAATTTCCAAAGAAAGAGTGTACTTTTCCCAGGGAAGTATCTGCATGACTGTAATCCAGGAAGTACTTATCATTTTTTTTACTTACCATAGGAGCCGGTAGGAATTTTGTCAGATCCGCGCGTACACCAATTGGACCAGAGCCGGGACCACCACCACCGTGTGGAGTTGCAAAAGTTTTATGCAGATTATAATGCATTATATCAAAGCCAATCTCACCAGGTTTTACAATTCCCATAATAGCGTTAAAGTTAGCACCATCCATATACATCAGACCATCTACACTATGTATTATTTTAGCGATTTCCTCAACCTGAGTTTCAAACAACCCAAGTGTATTTGGATTCGTGAGCATAAAGCCGGCAGTGTTTTCATCAACGTGAGATCTTAGATCATCTATATCAACCAAACCTTTATCATTAGATTTGATCTCAACGACTTGAAAACCGGCAAGAATTACACTTGCAGGGTTTGTACCATGAGCTGAGTCAGGCAAGATGATCTTATTTTTCTTAGGATTTCCATTAAGCTTATGATATGCTTTCATAATTAAAAGTCCGGTAAATTCACCATGAGCACCGGCAACCGGTTGTAATGTAACTTTTGAAAATCCGGAGATCTCTGCTAGATCGTTTTGCAATTCATGCATGATTTCCAAAGCACCCTGAGTTGTTTCTTCACCCTGGAAGGGGTGCAAGTTATTGAACGCGTCATTCCGAGCTAGCGTTTCATTTATCTTAGGATTGTATTTCATAGTACAAGAACCCAAAGGATAAAAACCTTTTTCAATGCAGTGATTCATTTGAGACAGCTCTAGAAAATGGCGCATCACATCAAGTTCACTAACTTCAGGAAGTCTTGTATCTTCCTTTCTGATATATTCATTAGGAATACAATTTTCCAATTTATTATCTACATCATTAGCAGGAAGAGTATAGCCTTTACGTCCGGGACTGTGCTTTTCAAAAATTGTGCTAGCCATTGGTAACCTCCTGCAGAGATTTTACTAATTCATCTAAATCGCATTTTCTCTTCTTTTCCGTTACTGCTATTAGCAGCATCTTCTCATGTCCAAATGCTTTCAAATCAATCCCAGGGAAAATATTTTTAGTTTGCAGTTTCGTAATAATATCTTTAGCAGGGATAGGTGTTTTTATTGCAAATTCTTTGAAGAATGGCGCCGTAAAAGCCATTTCAAATTTATCCAGTTCAGCAATCTTCTCAGCCAGATAATGAGCTTTGGTGGTGCTTTGCACAGCTGCTTCTTTTAAACCTTCTTTTCCCATCAGAGTCATATAAACAGTAGCTGCTAAATTGCACAAAGCTTGGTTTGAACAAATATTGGAAGTAGCTTTAGCTCTGCGGATATGCTGTTCACGTGCTTGCAATGTGAGAGTATAACTTCGTTTGCCATCAGCATCTAAAGTGGCACCAACAATACGCCCAGGGACGCTTCTGCTCAATTTTAGATTTGTTGCCAGAAATCCAAATAGTGGACCTCCAAAATTCTGTGCATTACCAAGAGCCTGTCCTTCACCCACAACAATATCTGCTTTATATTCGGAAGGAGCATTCATCACTGCAAGTGAGATAGGGTCAACTGCTACAATATAAAGTGCTTTTTTAGCAGCATGAGTTATCTCTTCTACTGCGAAAGCATTTTCGATATTTCCAAAAAAGTTTGGAGTTTGCAGAAGAACACAACTGGTTGCATCATCTACGGTATTTTTCAATTCTTCCAGATCAACTAATCCATCTTTTACAGGAATTATTACCAATTCTATCCCCACCCCAATGGTGTAAGTTTTAATAACTTCCAAATATAATGGGTTAATCGTTCCGGCTATAATTGCTTTGAATTTTTTAGTTTTACGGGTTGCCATTAAAATTGCTTCAGCAGCAGCAGATGCTCCATCATACATCCCAGCATTAGAGATCTCCATTCCGGTAAGATCGCAGATCATTGTTTGATATTCATAAATATACTGCAGAGTTCCCTGGCTAACCTCAGCTTGATATGGTGTATAAGCACTGTGAAATTCAGGTTTTAGCAACACATGATCTACAGCAGCAGGAATAAAA
>JAYEKK010000181.1:0-11395 GCA_034660955.1 Candidatus Cloacimonadota bacterium
CCAATACTGCCTGATGAGATTCTTCTGATAGCTGCTCATCGATTGGTGTATAGGGAACACCACCTGCATAGATCCAGCGCATACTCATTTCCAATCCGGCAGTTGGTTTGTAGCCACCTTCGATGCTCACAATAAGTCGGTTATCATAGCTTCTATCATGCCAGATTCCGTCATAACTTTTGTAGCGGGAACGGAAATAAGTTGCACTGGCTAATCCGTAAATTCTTTCTGCCAATTTCTTCTGCAAAATTATTTCTACACCACGGCTCAAAGCTTGTCCGTTATCAAGTAATGATTCATAATAATTAAAGAAATTGTCATCGATCACAAAAATTTCCGGTTGGTTAGGATCAGTTGGGAAATTGCTGTAGTCTTTCTGATAGGCTTCTACAACTAAACGTGTATCTTCTGATAGCAGATGCTCAAATCCGATGATATAGTGCGTAGAATACGGATCTTTTAAATCTCTATTATTTTCATTCTGTGACAATAGCAGAAGTGGCAGATTTTGATGAAAAATTCCCATCGAGCCATTCAACGAAGTTTTCTCACTAAACTTATATTTGAAAGCAAATCGGGGAGAAATTGTCATATTTTCATTCAGAGAAAAATAGTCTGCTCTTAAGCCTAAAACAGAAGAGAATTTTGTTGATAGATCATAATTCAAACTGATAAATCCGCCCAATTTCCCTGCCCTTATCTCATCTTTCATGATAAGTTCGGGAATAGTATCGCCAAGAGCATTGGTTGTTTCTGCCAAATAGTTATCATAATCGTGTTTCAGATGTTTAATATCAAAACCAAAATCTATACTTAACTTTTCTGATAATCGTCTAAAATTCACATTTCTCAATTTTAGTTCCATTTCGTTTGTACGATTTTTTATGTCTGGAACTCCCGATGTATTTACCTTATATGTTTCATAAAAATCTTCATCATATTTCGATGAAGTAATCGACAATGAAGTATTGGAAAAAGCAGATTCATCCCAAACTGCACGCCAATTCAACCCATAAGTTCCCTGATATAGGTCCTGGTTTCCGTAATGTGACATATAGTTTTCCTCAGCATTCTCCTGATCGGGTGAGTTATGGTCATCTGCAAAAACTGCTAAAAATGAAAGTTTTTGAAGTGGATTAAATTCATAAGTAAATTTTCCTTGAATATCACCATATTCCGGTGCTACAGAAGTTCCAACATCAATAGCATCAATAATGTATTTGAGATAACTTCTTTTTACTGCCAGCATACCCGAACTTTTTTTAGTTATAGGTCCTTCAAGAATACTTCCAAAACCAACCCAACTGAAATCTATCTGTCCATCGAATTCGTTGGGATTACCTTCTCGGAAGTTAATTTCCATAATGGAAGAAAGCTTATCTCCATAAATTGCAGAAAAACCTCCTGTATTAAAAGTAACATTATCAATGAAATCTACATTAAGAATACCTATAGGTCCACCGGAAGAACCTTGATGTGGGAAATGATTGATATTAGGGATCTCAATATTGTCGATATAGAATGAATTTTCCATTGGGTTTCCGCCACGCACAATCAGGTTATTGCTCTGGTCATTAACTTTTGCCACACTTGGCAATGACATCATGATACGGCTCACATCTCCTGCTGATCCCGGAGCTCGGCGAATCTCTTCATTAGAAAAACTTACAACACTGGTTGTTCGTTCTTCGGTTTCAGTAAAATAATCTGTTTCTACCTTTATCCCTTCAATTTGAATTGCTGCTCTCTTCAATTCACCATTAAGAAATGTTGTTCGGTTTGAACGAATTATTACATCCGATTTTAATTGTGGATGTGTACCAATAACCTGAAAAATAATGGTGTAATTACCTACTGGAATATTATAAATCTTGTACTGACCTTTCTCATTTGTGTAAACACCTTTTTCCAACTCCCTTACAATAACTGTTACATTGGATAAGGGATAGCTTGTTTCTGCATCGATCACGCGACCCATCAAATTGCCCATTTTTATTTCCTGGGCAGGAAGTATGGAAATTATTACAATAATTCCCAGAATTAGAATTAGTTTGTTTTTCATTTTTTTTCTCCTAAGAGTCGGCATGCATTAGCAAACGATCTCTATTTTTATGTTTTATTTACAATAATTTTCTAAAAGTGTTTCCACAAAAACCTTTTGATTTTCTTTATCTTTTAGATCAAAATTTAAAAATTCACTTAATAAATTTGGCATCATTCCAATCATTAGAATAGATGCAAATAATTGACTGACAGCAATTTTACTCTCTATTTTAGTTTCTGATCTTAACTCAAGCTTAATTAAATTATGAAGTGTAGTTAAGAAATCATTAAATCTACGAACAGTGTTTGTATTATAATCACTTTTATTAAATGTATCAGCAAGGTGGGCTTTGGTTATATTGGGATAATTGATTGCTCCTTCTAATGTATCTTCTAAAAAAAGCTGAAGTGCTTTCTTAGTATCACTTTGCCACATTTCTTCATAATCATTGATGTTCTGCACAAAACTTTCGTTCAGGGTCGCATTCATTACAATTTCGAATAACTGTTCTTTAGAACCAAAGTGGTAATTAATTGCTGCTACATTAACTCCAGCCATATCAGCAATTTTTCTTATAGTAGCACCATGAATACCTTCTTGTTCGATACATTCAATAGTTGTTAATATAATCTTTTGCTTAATTTCATTACTGCTCATATTCACTCCTTTTAAATACCCTCAAACACACATTTAAAACACGTGTTTGAAAAAAATATCGAAGGTAATTACGTCAAGATTTTTTTAAAGGCTTTTATAATTGAACCAAATATTTTCCAATTTATCAACTATTAATTTAAACATTTTTTATATTTTTTTTAGTAAAATGCACCTTCATAATTGAGACTAATAATCAATACAAAAACGTAAAAAACCGTAACCTTAAAATATTAAAGAAGATAGGGGATATAATTGATTTTGTGTATATTTTATAGTGTTAAATTTATCGAAGCTATGTAAAATAATTTACTTGACACTGAAAATGCATTCTCATTTATATTGCTCCAAAAAAAAAGGAGGAAATACATATGGGAAAAGTATCAATAACCATTAATGGTTCTGAAGTAAAAAATATTTATCCAGCTGTGACAATTGCGGTATCAGCCGCAGCTAGCGGTGATGAAGTAATCATGTTTATATTACCTAGTGGTTTACCGGCTTTTAAAAAAGGAGCCTATGTAGAATTGAACGAGAAGGCTCCAAAACTTCCGGATCTGGTAGAGATGATGGAAGGGCTAGAAATGCTTGGAGCACGCATTCTTATATGTGAACTTGGTTTTGAAGTTCACGGTTTAAAAGAAGAAGATCTTGTGGATGGTATTGAAGTGGTTGGAGCTACAACATTTGTAGCAGAAGCTCAAGGATCAGATTTAACATTTTCATTCTAACAAATAATAAGAAAGGAGAAAAACATGGCTGTAAAAGAATTAGATTGTATAGGTCTTAAATGTCCTCAACCTATTTTAAAAGTAGTTGCTTACATTCCACAAATGGAAGCTGGCGACATATTGGAAGTTAAAGCAGATTGCCCTTCTTTTCCTACTGATATAAAAGCTTGGTGTGACAGAACAGGTAAAACACTTATGTTCTGTATGGATGATGGTACAGGTAGTCATTCAGCCCAAATTCAGTTTTAACTTGATGGGAGTGCACTGAATAAGTGTACTCCTTTTTTATTTTATTAATATTGAGGAATAATGGAAAATTTTAAACCTAAGATCGTGGGATTTCTTTGTAACTGGTGTACCTATGCAGCAGCAGATCTTGCCGGTGCTTCAAGAAAGGATATAAATCCAGCCTTGAATGTTGTGAGAGTTATGTGCACAAGCAGAATAGACCAGAATTTAATATTAAATACATACTTTAGTGGAGCAGACGGTATTCTGGTTGCCGGCTGACATCCGGGTGATTGTCATTACCAGGTTGGTAATTACTATGCACGTCGTAGAATTGCATTATTAAAAAAAGTTTTTGAGACCCTCAAAATAGATCCTAAGAGAATTCAACTAACTTGGATTTCAGCTTCAGAGGGTAAAAGATATATAGAGGTTGTAAATGAATTCTCCGATAAAATTACTAAATTAGGACCAAATCCTGTAAGACAGGATACTCATATATAAATAAAAAAAATAATGATAAAAAACTATAAAAACAATAACCTTAAATTAAGCATTTTAAAACAAATGTAATCTCATTAGATAAGGAATAGTAAATGAATCAATCTGAAAATGTATTAATAATTGGCTCTGGTGTTGCCGGAATGGAAGCCAGTCTTATGTTTTCCAAAGCAGGTAAGAAAGTTACATTAGTAGAGAAACTTTCTCTTATTGGCGGGAAAACAATTAAGAATGAAGAGACCTTTCCAAATATGGATTGTTCCACCTGTCTTGTTGCTCCCATCCAACAGGAAATTTTGCAAGACGGTAACATTAATGTTCTTACATCCAGTTTGGTAGAAGATGTAAAAGGTGAAGCAGGGAATTTCACTGTGACAATCAACAAGAAAGCCGGTTATGTTGATTTGGTGGCATGTCTTGGTTGTGGCATGTGTTATCCTGTTTGCCCTGTAGAATTGATCAATGAATGGGAAGAAAACCTGACCAATAAGAAAGCAATATATGTCCCATGCTCTGGAGCATTACCCAATGTCCCTGTAATAAATGCAGAAAAGTGTTTGCAGTTAAATGGAACTGAATCCTGCAATAAATGTGTGGAAGCTTGCATGTTCGGTGCGATTAACATGGAAGAAAAAGATAAGCAGTTAAAAGTAAATGTTGGTGCAATTCTTGTTGCAACAGGCTATGATATGCTTGATGTTAGTGAAATTAAGAATTTAGGTTATGGCAAATATCTGGGTGTCTATACAGCTATGGAATTTGAAAGGCTTTTTGCTGCTAACGGTCCTACTGAGGGAAAACTGGTTATGAGAGATGATAAAACAGTTCCTTCTTCTATTGCCATAATTCATTGCGTTGGAAGATCACAAACTCATTATTGTTCTAATGTTTGCTGTACGGCATCTTCCAAACATGCTCATTTTTTACATCATAAACTTCCTGATGCAAAAATCTATAATATATACTCTGATATTTGTCTACCTGATAAAACCTATCAGAAATTTCATGAAGATGTAAAAGCACATTCTTCTGAATTTATTTATCAAGCAGATCGTGATAAAATGAAGATAAGTGAAGAGAAGGGTAAATTAAAAATAGAATATTTGGATAATAATAACAAAGATGCTTTCATACAAGTTGATATGGTGATCTTGGCAAATGCTTTAAGACCTGCAGCAGGAAGTGAAGAATTAAAGAAAGCGTTGGGTATAGATCATGATAAATTTGGCTTTGTAGAAGCTCAACCATTCAAGATCGGTTCTGTTGCAACCTCGAAACCTGGTATTTTTGTAGCTGGTTGTGCAGAAGGTCCAAAAGATATTCAGAATTCAGTCATTCAATCAGAAGCAGCAGTAGCGCAGATCATGTCGCTTTTAAATACATAAGGAAATAATATGAGTGAAAAAATCGGAATCTATGTATGTGAGTGTGGTCCAAATATCGCATCCAAAGTAGATATTGAAAAGATCATGCAGGAACTTGCCAAGCTTGAAGATTTCAAAGATAAAGAACTTGTAATAAAAAATCATAAATTACTTTGTTCGGTGGAAGGTAAAAAGTTTTTGGAAGATGAGATCAACGAAAATAATTTAACGCATCTTGTCTGTGCAGCCTGTTCTCCTCGAGATCATGATAGTACATTTATTAATGTTTGTAAAAAAACTAAATTAAATCCTTATTTGTATCAAATGGTTAATATTAGAGAGCAATGTGCCTGGATAATTCCTGATAAAGAGGAAGCTACATCCAAAGCTATTCGCATGATACATGGTGGGATGGACAGGGTTTTATATCAGCAACCTTTAGAGGAAAAACAACTCGATAGTAATCCTGATGTCTTGATCATCGGTGGTGGAATTGCCGGAATGGAAGCAGCACTTACTCTTGCCGGTAAAGACCGAGCAGTTTATCTTATAGAAAAATCTGAAATTTTGGGTGGGAAATCTGCTAAACTTAAAGAATTGCTGCCTAGACAAGGTGTGAGTCTGAACATCCTGAAGCAAAAAATATCTGATGTTCAAAGCAATAGATACATAAAAGTTTTTACCAATACTAAATTGGATTCGGTCGTTGGATTCCTGGGAAATTTTGAAATTGTAATAAAAGATGTGACAGATTCAAATAATACAACTGAATTACTTGCAGGAGCTGTAGTCGTAGCAACCGGTTTCGATCTTACTGATGTTTCTTCCCTAGATTCTTATAATACTAAGAAAGAAGATGAAGTTTATAATGCTTTTGAAATTGAGGAAATGCTTTCCCAACACGGCAAGATAATAATGCGGCATGGGAAAGAACCTGGAAAAGTAGCTCTCATACATTGTGTTGGTAGACATGAAGTTGGATATTGTTCCAAAGTTTGCTGCAGCTATCTTCTGAAAATTGCCAAGATGCTCAAAGATCAGTCAGCGAAAATAGAAGTAACTGAATTATACAAACATATGTGTCTTCCCAATAAACAGGATGAAACTTTTTATGAGCAGGTTCAGGGAAAAGGTATTAATTTTATAAAAATAAAAAATGCAGAAGTTGTAGGAACAACAATAAACTTCACTGACATCGCAGATGCTAAAAAGAAGCTTGATGTTGATATGATAATCGTTGGAACTGCAATGATTCCAGCAGCTGGCACCGCTGAACTTGGTGTTGAATTAAAAACAGATCAGCATGAAACAGGATTTTTTCAAGAAGCACATCTCAAAATTGATCCGGTTTCTACAAATACTGATGGTGTTTTTGTAGTTGGCGGAGCGCATGGTCCGGTTGGAATAACTGAATCGATGTTACAGGCTCAAGCAGCAGCAGGTAAGATATTTACTCAGCTAATTCCCGGACAAAAAATAATTCCAGAAATAAAAGTTTCAGAGATATTGGAGGCCTATTGCACAGGCTGTCAAACTTGCCTCGATGTTTGCGGTTTTGGTGCAATATACTTCGATGAAGATAAAGGAATTTCTGTTGTGAACGAAGCTATTTGTAGAGGTTGTGGAAATTGTGTTGGAAGCTGTCCATCAGGTTCTATCCGAACTAGACATTTTACAAATCCGCAATTATACCAGGAAATTAAAGAGGCACTGAGGTAATGAAATTCCAAATAATAAATTCCAAAAAACAAATAAAATTGGAGATAAATAGATGACTGAAATCTCAAAAAAAGGAGTCCTTTTAGATACGAAGAATGATATACAAACTTCAATTCTTCAGTTCTTTCAGAATGCGATTGAGAAGAAAATTTTTGATGCTGTGATGCTGCCGATGAAAGTACCATCCGGTGATTCTTTTGCCTGGATAATGATCAAAGATTTGGAGATTCTTAAAAGTGCACAACCACTTGCTCCGATCATGCCGGTAAATGCAGCCAAAGCATTAAAACGATACACAAGAAAAGGGAAAGGAAAATATAAAATTGCAGTTTTAATGAAACCTTGTGAAATCCGAGCAACCGTCGAACTGACCAAGTTGAATCAAGTGCATCTTGAAGATGTAACTTTGTTCAGTTATGATTGTGTTGGAGCACTTCCCATGCAGGATTATATTGATGACCCAAAGGCTGGTGATGAAAAATACAGTAAATTATTAACAGATAAAAATTGGAATTATAAAGATGTAAAACCGGTCTGCAAGATCTGTGATAAGTTTTCACTCTCTGCTAGTGATTTACATTTTGCATTAAATGATCAGGAACTAATCCTACTTTCTAACAGAGAGAAGGGAGAAAAACTTTTAACTGATCTTAATTTGAAAACAGAAACAACTCTAACAAAATGGCAAAAATATATAGAAGAGAAAAAGACAATCAAATTAAAAAATAGAGAAGAAACTTTTGAAATCATTAAAGGCATGGTTGAAGGATTTGAAAATTTAACCGAAACTTTTGCTAACTGTATTGGTTGTCATAATTGTAGCAGTTCCTGCCCGATCTGTTATTGTCGACAATGTTATTTCGACACATCAGTAGCAAAACCTAATTCAGATATTGTCATGATGCGTGCTGAAGACAGAGGTGCGGTGTCATTACCACTTGACCGTATCATGTTCCATACAGGAAGGATGGCTCACATGAGCCTTTCCTGTGTTTCCTGTGGACTTTGTTCTGATGCCTGTCCCGTTAATATTCCGGTTGCAAAAATATTCAGTTATGTAGCCAGTCAAACTCAAAAGACTTTTGAATATTCAGCTGGAGCCAGTGTTGGTGATGCTCTTCCTATGAAAGAGTACAGATTGGATGAGTTGGGTGAATTGGGAGAATTAGTAAAAAGTGCTGAAGTTCAGGAGGGAAGTCATGAGTAAAATACTAAAGACTAATAACCCTATTGAACAGACTTTGAAAGATATCCTGAAATATTTATTGGATTCCAAACATGTAAGTGCAGTTTTTTCTCTGCGTAAAGTAAATAAGAAAGGTTCTGTAGATTATGGATTGATATCTGATGTTGCAAAATTGAATGAGATTGCACCTTTGCATCCAATCATGCCGGCAAATGCAGGACAGCTTTTGGGAAGATTCACTCCCATGAATAAACCAGTAGCAGCAGTTGTGCGTCCTTGTGAATTTAGAGCTTTTGTAGAGTTGGCAAAAAGAGAACAAGGACAGATGGATAATTTCTTGTTTATAACATATAGTTGTGGAGGAGTTTTCCAACTTAAAGATCAAGCAGAAGATAAGATAAAAAACAAACTTAATGGATATTGGGATTCAATAAAAAAAGGTGAAATTCATGAAAGTATAAGAAATTCATGTAAAACTTGCGAGCATATTGTACCATTAAATTCTGACATATTTATCTCACTTGTTGGAGAAGAGAATGGAAAGATATATCTAAATACTGAAAAAGCAGAAAAAATGCTGAAGGGTTTTGAAATTGAAACCAAAGAAGCAAAATTTGATGAAATAATTTTGAAGAATCTCCTAACACAGAGATCAAAGTATAAAGAAGAAATATATTCAAAGATCGATACAAAAGATTCCGGTTTGGATGGTTTGATCGATATTTTTGGTAAATGTATTGGTTGTCGTGGCTGTAATACGGTTTGCCCGATTTGTTATTGTACATTATGTGATTTTGATTCATTCAATTATGATTACAATACACCTATCATGGAAAAGGAATTAGCAGAAAAAGGAGCACTTCGTTTACCTCCGGACACTTTATTCTTCCATCTTGGAAGACTTTCTCACATGAGTTTTTCGTGTGTGGGTTGCGGGATGTGCTCGGATGTTTGTCCTGCATCAATTCCTGTTGCTGATGTTTTTAAGAAAACCGGTGAAGAAACTGCAGGTATGTTCGATTTTGTTGCTGGAAGAAGAGTAGATGAAGAGATTCCTGTTATGATATATAAAGAAGAAGAATTTCCTGAGTTGGGAGAATAAGTTGAAAGTACGAATATCCAATATCCAACAAGGAATGATGAATGTTGAAGTTAATGCTCCCCTTTGAAGGGGACAAAGCAATTTATCAAATTTTGAGAAAATACTTTTTGAAATTTTGGTATTTAAATTTGGAACTTATTTGGAATTTTAAAATTATATTTTGTGATTTTTATAGAAAGAGGATTTATATATGAATAATGACTACACACCAAAGATTATTAGTTTCCTGTGCAAATGGTGTTCGTATACCGGTGCTGATCTTGCTGGTATCAACCGTTCTCAATATCCAACCGCGATATTGCCGATCAAAGTTATGTGTTCCAGCCGAGTAGATCCGGTATTCCTGATAAAATCTTATTTGCGTGGAGCTGATGGTGTATTGGTAGGTGGTTGACATCCTGGTGATTGTCATTACCAGGTTGGTAATTATCACACACGTCGTCGCATGGCAATTGTAAAGAATATTTTCGATACACTCGGTCTGGAAAATGATCGTTTACGACTTACATGGATATCTGCTTCCGAGGGAAATAAATTTGCTCAAGTTGGAACTGAATTTACAAAACAGATCTTGGAGTTGGGAGAAAATCCGACCAAGAAACATATTTTTTTATAAATATCGAGGATAACTTATGGGTTTAAAAAGTAGATCGGTAATGGTCGTGGGAGCTGGAATAGCTGGAATCCAAGCTTCTCTTGATCTGGCAGAAATGGGATTAGATGTACATCTGGTAGAAGAATCTGCAACTATCGGCGGCAGAATGCCGCAGTTAGATAAAACATTTCCGACCAATGATTGTTCCATGTGCATACTTGCACCCAAGATGAGTGAATGTGCCCGACACCCAAATATAACAATTCATATAAAATCATCTGTTAATTCGGTTACAGGCAAACCTGGTGATTTTACTGCAAAGATCGTAGAACACGCCAAATATGTTGATCCTGTTAAGTGCGTAGCATGTGGACTTTGTGAAGAAAAATGTCCGGTAAAAGTAGATGATGAATTTGACATGGGATTGCGTAAAAGAGGAGCGATCTCTCGCTCTTTCTTGCAGAGCATTCCATCTGAATACACAATTGATAAGGATAAATGTTTGTACCTTACAAAAGGTGTCTGCCGAATCTGTGAAAAGGTTTGCCCGGCAGGCGCAATAAATTATGAAGATAAAGATGTTGAAATTGAATTGAAAGTAGGAGCGGTCATTCTGGCTTCCGGAATTGATGCTTTTAATCCAATTGGATTTGGTCATTTTGGTTACAAACGTTACCCGAATGTTGTTACATCTCTCGATTTTGAAAGAATGCTTTCTGCATCCGGTCCATTAGGTGGACACATCGTGCGTGCTTCTGATCATGCTGAACCAAAAAGTATTGCTTTTATCCAATGTGTAGGCTCTCGTGATGAAAGTATCAATCATAACTATTGTTCATCAGCTTGCTGTATGTTTGCCATCAAAGAAGCTATTATTGCCAAAGAGCATATGAAAGGTTTGGAATCTTCAATTTTCTACATGGATATTCGTGCTTTCGGTAAAGATTTTGATAAATATTATGAAAAAGCAAAAGGTCAATACGGTGTTGAATTTATAAAATCCAAAGTTTCCGAGATCAGGGAATTAGAGAATGGAAGTCTTTCACTGCGGCATGTTTTAGAGAATGGTAAAATTGAATTTGCCGAATTTGATATGGTTGTTCTTTCTGTTGGTTTGCAGCCTAGAGAGAATATTCCAAAACTGGCAAAAAACCTCGATATAAAACTTAATGAATTCGGCTTTTGTCGATCAGATACTTTCGAACCGCTTAAAACAAGCAGAGAAGGTATTTATGTTTGTGGTGCAATGAATAGTCCACGCGATATTCCCG
>JAYEKK010000182.1:0-2650 GCA_034660955.1 Candidatus Cloacimonadota bacterium
ATGTTCCTGTTGGTATTGCTAATGTTCAGTTTCGTTATATGGGTTATGGAACCCAGAACTTGAAAGTTGAAGTTAAAGAAAATGAAACAGCAATTGTTAATGTTAAACTTGTTGTTGAATCAATTGGTATTGAAGGAATAAACATTGTATCTGATCGTGCAAAGGAAAGACAAACTCCTGTTGCCTTTACAGATATGGATAAAGAGGAGATGCAGTCTCAGCTTGGCTCTAGAGATATTCCATTAGCTTTAGTTACTACTCCTAGTGTTTATGCTACAGATCAAGGTGGCGGTGCTGGTGATGCCAGGGTTAATGTTAGAGGTTTTGACCAAAGAAACGTTGCCATTATGATCAATGGTGTTCCAGTTAATGATATGGAAAACGGCTGGGTTTATTGGTCTAACTGGGATGGAGTTGGTGATGCAACATCCTCAATTCAGATGCAGAGAGGTCTTAGTGCTGTGAATCTTGCTACACCATCTATTGGTGGAACAATGAATATTATTACCGATCCAACTGCAATGAGTGCTGGAGTTAACTTTAAACAAGAATTCGGAGATGGTGGTTTCTTGAAGTCAACTCTTTCTGCTGGTTCCGGACTTATCAATAATAAATTTGCTTTTAGTGCTACCGGTGTAAGAAAAACTGGTGAAGGTATTGTTGACAAAACCTGGACTGATGCATGGGCTTATTATCTAAGTACTGGCTGGAACATAAATTCTAACAACAAACTTGAGTTATACGTTGTTGGTGCTCCACAAAGACACGGTCAGAATCTTTATAAGCAAAACATAGCAGTATATGATCCTGACTATGCAGCAGACCTTGATGATTATGATCCACTAGCATTAGAAGAATTCGATGAAGGTGGACGTGAGTATAATCAGAACTGGGGTAGTGTTAGTGCTGATTACGAAGGAAAACAATGGTGGAATGGTGCAGAACACGATCGTTTTGCAGAAGATTTCATTAATGAAAGAGAAAACTTCTATCATAAACCACAGATCAACTTGAACTGGTATACAAAACTTAATGAAGATTTTAATATTTACTCAATTCTTTATTATTCTGGTGGTAAGGGTGGTGGAACAGGTACTCTTGGCGATATTGAATATGATTATTCAACTCCAACGAGAACAGTAGATTGGGATGCAACAATTGCAGTTAATGATACCTCAAGTACGGGTTCATTAGGTATTCTCCGTAATAGCAGAAATAACCAGTGGACAATTGGTGCAATTTCTAAAGCATATTATACTATCAATGAAAATTTCACAACATCTGTAGGTATTGATTGGAGAACAGCTGAGATCGAACATTATAGAGAAGTACGTGACCTTTTAGGTGGGGAATATATTATTCCAGCTCCATGGTATTCTTCTGATTTTTGGACAGGTGATGAAAACCAAAGAAAATTAGGTGATAAAATCGCCTATAACAACACAAATACAGTTGATTGGATGGGGGGATACTGGCAAGGTGAGTTCTCTAAAGATGCAATAACAACTTATCTTATGGCTGGACTTTCTTCGATTAAATATTCATTTATAGATCACTTTGCTGATGATGGTAATGGTGAAGAAGTGACTGCAGAAACAGATTGGATTAGTGGCTTCCAGGTAAAAGGTGGATCTAGTTTCATAGTTAATGATAATATGGATGTGTTTGGTAATGCAGGTTATGTATCTAAAGTTCCAATATTTGATGATGTGATCGATGATGGAAATGGTACTGTCGCAGCAGATCCTGAAAATGAAAAATTCATTGCTTTTGAGGGTGGACTTAACTTTAAAGGATTAGACGAACAATTAGCTGCCAAAACTAATTTCTATTTCACAGGCTGGACTAACAGAACTCTTTCTCGAGGTGTTACAAATGAGGATGGAACTGAAGGCCTTATTTTTATCAGCGGAATGGATTCACGCCATATGGGTGTTGAAGTAGAAGCTAACTATAGGCCAATCTATATGGTTCAGTTTGATATAGCGGCATCTGTTGCAAATTGGATTTATACAAACGATGTATCTGCAACATATGATGACTATGGTTCCTCTGGTAATATAGATACATTAAACATTTATGTAAAAGATCTGAAAGTTGGTAATGCTCCGCAAACTCAATTATCATTTGGAACTTCGGTCTTCCCACTCGAAGGTCTTAGAGCACAATTTGTAGTACAACATTATCGTGACCAATATGCAGATTTCAATCCATTTGATAGAACAGATGCTGAAGATACAACACAGAGTTGGAAAATACCAGATTATACAAAACTGAATTTCCACTTGAACTATAAATTACCTGTTAATTTCAAGGGTGTAAGTGTAGGTGTGTTTGCTCATCTGTTCAATGTGCTTGATTCTGTTTTCATTCAGGATGCAACTGATAATAGCAATTATAATGGTTTTGATGGAGATCATGATGCAGATGATGCCGAAGTTTTCTTTGGTGCTCCAAGAACATTTAATGCTGGATTAACAGTTACATTCTAATTAGATATACATCATTGTTACTTTGGGGGATGCCTTTATTGGCTTCCCCCTTTTTTATATTTCAACCTTGCAAGCGTTTCTCTCACAATCTTCTTATTTCTTAACACTTTCAAGGTATGTTTAAAAAGGTAGATTTCTTTCAATGGCTATGGTTTTGC
>JAYEKK010000183.1:0-11295 GCA_034660955.1 Candidatus Cloacimonadota bacterium
AATATATTAAGGATGATCTTATTGAGCAGAATATTAAATTTGAAGAAGTTAAAGATATTGAAGGAAATATTGATGATCTGGATATTCTTTATGTAACCAGGATTCAGAAAGAACGTTTTGCCGATCCGGAAGATTATGAAAAAGTGAAAGGATCTTATGTTTTGGATAAGGCTATGTTGGAGAATGCGAAAAATAATTTCAAGGTTTTACATCCACTGCCTAGAGTTGACGAGATCCATACGGATGTTGACGACACGAAATTTGCTTACTATTTTCCTCAAGCAAAAAACGGAGTTTATACAAGGCAGGCAATTATTTCAATTCTCTTAGGGGAGGTGTAGAATGGGTCAGGTGAAAACAATAAAAGTAAGTGCTATCAAAAATGGAACGGTGATCGATCATATTGCTGTAGGAAAAGTACTGAAAGTAATTGATATTTTGAATTTAACTGGTGATAATTCAGTTATGATCGGAATGAATCTTACTAGTAATAAGATCGGCAAAAAGGATATCATTAAAATTGAGAATCGCGAACTTTCTAAAGAAGAAGTGAACAGTATAGCTCTTATTTCTCCTAGTGCTACTCTGATAATTATTAATGATTTCGAAGTGGTGAATAAAATATCTTTCGATATGCCGGAATATATCGAAGAACATATTATCTGTCCAAATCCAAAATGTATTACAAATAATGAGGAAATCTCTTCAAAATATTATATCAATAATACTGAACCAGCTACAGCACGATGTTTATATTGTGAGAAGAAATATTTGGTAGAGGATCTGAAGATTAAGATTTAGAACCTCACCCTAATCCTCTCCTGCGAGGAGAGGGAACTAGCGGATTTTTTCTTTTGTTCGTTTCGTTAGTATTGTTAGTTGTTAAAATTTATAGTTTCAGAACTTAGGAGGATAATTTGGCAAAAAAAATTATAACAGAATCATCCAGAACTTTGATGGAATACAGGCTGTTACCCGGCTATACACCAACTGATTGCAATCCCAATAATATTTCATTACGTACTCCGCTTGTATATTCAGAAAATAATGATAAGAAGTATTATTTAAATATCCCACTTGTATCTGCTGCGATGCAGTCAGTATCTGGTGATCAGATGGGAATTGAGCTTGCTAAACTTGGTGGAGCAGCTTTCATCTTTTGTTCTCAATCACCAGAATCTGAAGCAAAGATGGTTAAGAAGATCAAAAACCATAAAGCCGGTTTTGTAAAACCAAAAAAAATGAAAGCTAGTATGAAAGTGAAAGATATGTTTGAAATCAGAAAAGATTCAGGACATTCAACTTTTCCGGTTGTCGATGAAAATGGTCTTTTCGTTGGATTAATTTCCAGATGGGATTACGATGTATCACTTCATGCAGATTGTTTAATAAAAGACAGGATGATCAAAAAAGAAAACATTCAAGTAGGAATAAATATCACGGATCTGATTGAAGCAAATATGGCACTTTTAGAAAGTCATAAATCTGTCTTACCGATTTTAGATGATGAAGGAAAACTCACATCAATGGTTTTTAGAAAAGATATCAATGATCAACTTGATTTCCCGTTGGAAATTCACGATGAAAAGAAAAGATTGATCTCAATTGCTGCTATAAATACACACGATTATAAAGAGCGAATGAAAGATTTAGCTAATGCAGAAGTTGATGTTATTGCTATAGACTCTTCTGATGGGCATACACAATACCAAGCTGATGCTATTAAATGGATAAATGAAAATTATCCAACTATTCCGATCATTGGTGGTAATATTATTACAAAAGAGGGTTTCCGCTTCCTAGTAGAAGCAGGTGCAAAAGCTATAAAAGTAGGAATGGGTGGAGGCTCGATCTGCATTACCCAAGAGCAAAAAGGAACCGGTCGAGGGCTCGCAACCACAATAATTGATGTTGTAGCAGAGAGAGATAAATATTTTAAAGAAACTGGCAGATATATTCCAATTGCAGCTGATGGTGGAGTTACAAGCACAAAAGATGTAACTATCGCTTTAGCACTTGGAGCAGATTATGTGATGATGGGACGGTATTTTGCCAGAATGGAAGAATCACCTACAGATAAGATAGTTGTGAATAATCGAGTGATGAAACCATATTGGGGAGAGGGTTCTGCCAGAGCACAAAATTGGAAAGCAAGACGTTATAATCAGGGTAAATTTGTGGAAGGTGTAGAAGGTATGGTAGAGTATGCAGGTCATCTTCGAGATAACCTGGAAGAAACATTAGCAAAGATAAAATCTTCTATGTGTACTTGCGGCGCGATGAATATTTCTGAATTTCATAATATAGTAGAACTTGAAGTTGTTTCTGCTCTTTCAATCCGGGAAGGTAAACCTCACGATATTTATTTAAGTACCGAGAACATGGATAATCAAGATTATAATTCATCTGAATAGAAAAGAAAGAATCGAACACAGATGACACGGATAAAATGTTAAGAATCGCAGGATGTATCATTCTGATGCGTCCGAAATGTTTCGGTTCAATATATAAGAATGAACCAGCGAATGTTTCTAAGATAAATTTGAAACGAAGGAAAATATTGAGTTAGTGTTTGTCAGTGAAAGTTGTGGCAAAATATTTGTGTTAATTCGAGTTAATTCGTGGTTTCATAAAAGGAGTTTAAATGGCTGATTATAAAAAAGCCGGCGTAGACATTAAAATGGGTGATAAAGCATCTAAGATTGCCTACAGTTTTGCCAGATCGACTTTTTCTTCAAGGAAGAATATGATTGGTGAACCTGTCACGGACGAAAGATCGTTTGCCGGAATGCTGGATATGGGAGATTTCTATATTGTTCAAGGTGATGACGGTGTCGGCACAAAGATGGAAGTTGCAGAACGTATTGGAAAATTTGATACTCTAGGATTTGATCTATTGGCAATGGTTGCTGATGATGCCATTTGTCTGGGCGCAGAAACAATTTCCATCACCAATACACTTGATACAAACAAAGTTGATCCGGATATCATTCATGATCTTATGAAAGGACTTGCAAAGGCCTGCATTGAACAGAAGGTAGTTATACCCGGCGGTGAGATTGCCGAAGTTGGAAAATCGGTTAATGGCAATGTGTGGAATGCAACTGCAGTTGGTGTTCTGGAGAAAGAAAAAACTATTACCGGAAGGGAGATAAAACCAGGTGATATAATTATTGCAATACAAGAAAAAGGATTTCGCTCTAATGGTTTCTCACTCGTTAGATATATCCTCGAAAAAGAATTTGACGAAAATGTATATAATAAACCTTCTCCCTTTGGAAAGAGTTGGGGAGAGATGATTCTAAAACCATCACAAATATATTCTTCAGCTTTATTGGAACTGTTGGGAAGATTTGGTAAAGAGCGAAAGTTTAATATTAAGGGAATTGCTCATATTACTGGTGGTGGAATTCCCGGGAATTTCAATCGGATTATGAAACAGACTAGATTGGGAGCAGATTTTAATGATCTTTTTCCTCCATCTGCGATGATAAAAGAAATTCAGAAAATTGGAAATGTTTCCGAGGCTGAAGCATATAAAACCTGGAATATGGGTAACGGGATGATGATAGTTGTTGATAAAGTAGATGCAGAAAAAATACTTAATGCATTATCTATCGAAGCAAAAATTGTAGGTTCTATTATTAAAGATAAGAAGATGATAATTAATTCGAAAGGTGCTAATGCACAAAAATTGATTTTTAAATTATAATTAGGAGGAGTTCAAATGAAAAAGAAGATGATTTATTTATTTTTTATATTTATGCTTTACATCAGTGCTCTATATTCCAATGAAGTACGAGGATTAACAAATGCAACTCCTACTGATAACAAAATGGAAGTTATTGGTAAAGCAAAGGAGTATTCGCCATTATCTGTTCAAACCGAGAAGCCGATTTTTATAGCAGATAGAGAGAATTGGGTACTTGTTGATTCGATCAATTTCGATTCATTTATACAGCCTGGAAATCATATAGGAATTTCGTTTGATAATACTTCAAGTGAAATCGTATTTTGTTCCAATTTCTATGACTTATTTTGCCCGGAAGCTATTGCTGCATTTGATAAAGCACCACAATGGATGAGACCGGAATTGGAGAATATATTCCTGCAGCTTGAACCGGACAAACAACTGGAATGGGCAGAAGTCGTTAACAACGCAATTGATCCATATATTGATGAAATCGCATATTCAATTGCAAATACTTCAGCAGAATATCTGTCTTCACCTTATTGTTATCCGGAAATATTTACGGAGAATGCATCATACCTTTATGCTGCTGATATAACCTTGAATTATGTTGAAATTGTGGATTATGGGACTTCTATTACCGACGATAATTACTATTCTACAACATTATATTGGAAAATTGATGAAAACGGTAACCAAATTCAAGTTGAAGTACCAAGAGATATTTATTATATGTATCTCGTTCATCCAAAAATAACAGATGAAATACCTGCTTTCATAGATCCGGATATTATTGAAAGTAATACAACTCATACGAATAATATTGTTTCTCCGGAAGAAGGTGTTTTCTGGCGGAATTTCCTTTTTAATTATCATGATACAGGATATCCATTATTACAAGATTGCCTTTTAGATAATACTGTAATCTGGGATATTACTGGCAATACACCGGATGATGCAATTCATACACTAACAAACTGGATAAATGATTCCATGACTTTTACTTCCAATGCAGAACGTCCCCATCAACCTGTCCGTATTTACAGAAAACATATAGGAAGATGTGGTGAACATGCAGATATTACAGCCGCTGCTTGTCGTTCTGCCTTAATACCCTGCACGAGTATTTTAGCAATTTCCAGCGATCATACATGGAATGAATTTTGGGATGAAGGATGGCATCATTGGGAGCCGGTAAATAATTCCATAAATAATCCTCTTGTATATGAAAATGGTTGGGGATGGAATTTTGCTTCTGTATTCGAAATTAAAAGTAATGGCTATCTCACACCTGTAACAGCCACTTATTCAGAAGAAACTGCAACTATTATTATTTATGCTTTAGATAACAATGGTGATCCTATAGATGGTGCAAAAATCACACTTAGAATACCAGCCTGGGATAATTGGGGATATACAGATAAAGAAGGGAAATGTACATTTATTGTTGGAGAGGGGAAAACATATTATGCAAGGATGGATTCTGAAATCGGCAATGATCCAATAGCTACAAATCAGGTTTATCAAGTGGCAGCTAATACAATTAACGGACAAACTTATACATATTCCCTAAATGCTGAAGGAACTATGCCAGTAGTTCAATACAACTCTATAACAGTACCGGAAGATGATGTTGAAGACTATAAATTAGTAATGGATTTCACTGTACCCGAACAGATAATAACAGGTTTAATAATTATGGATGATCTGGATGATACAGAGTTCTATAATAATATCGATGAAGGTATTATTAACTTCTTCATGACTGACTTGATGAATTATGACCTTTATACAAATGGACAAATGTTCGATACTTTTAATGAATATATCGGGATTTTTGAAGGAGAGATAGAATTTGATATTCCTACTGATGAATTATGGTATGCTTTCTTTGATATTGCTGATAATCTGAATAATCCTCAATATATTCAGGGTAGCGCACGTCTTTATGAGTATGAAGAGAACTCTATCGATGATAATATAATATCCAATACAACAAAATTACTTGATAACTATCCTAATCCTTTTAATCCAACAACAACAATTAGCTACGATCTGAAAAATGATTCAAAAATAAAATTGGAGATATTCAACATTAAAGGTCAGAAAGTAATAACACTTGAAGATGATGACAAAATTGCTGGTCATCATAATATAGTTTGGAACGGAAAAAATTCAGATGGTAGTTCTGTCTCCAGCGGAATTTATTTCTATAAACTTAAGACAGATTCTTTCAGTGCTGTTAAGAAAATGATCTTGATGATGTAAAATTCAAACTTCGGACATTCGGAGGTTAAAAAAAATATTCAATCTCGTTACGAAGTTTTATCTGTCCCTTTGGCAGATTGTCTTCGTAACGTAGAAATTAGAAAAGTTCCCAAGACAAACTTGGGAACTATAAATTGGAGAAAATTTGAAAAATCAGATTCAACTTGTTTTAAAAGATAAGATCAGAGATGTTCAGGGAGAAAAGGTACAAAAAGTAGCTCAAAGCTTTCTGAATATAAATACTGGAAAGGTGAAAACAGGAAAAGTTTTCAATGTGATGTATGATTTGAAAGAGGATCAGATTTCACGATTTGCCAATTTAGGTTTGAGAGATGATATCATTCATGAGGTTTATATCAATTCATTTTATCAGGATACGTTCTATAGATCATTTGTTCTGGTGGCAAAACAGCCCGGTGTTACAGATGATGAAGGAATTTCAGCCCAGAAGACATTAATGGATATTCTAGATCTTGATCTCGATACAAATACACAACACATTTACACTGAAGATATTTACCTTTTCGAGAATGAACTTGATAATAATTTACTTAAGGAATTGTCTGAAGAGTTATTGGGAAACAAACTTATTCAACATTTTGAATATGGTAAATTTACTGGAAAACTTGAATATATTCCTGAAGTGCAAATTGATTCTGAAAATAAACAGCTGATAATAGATCTTGATGTAGATGATGATGCCCTGCAAAAGATTTCTAAAGATATGCTGTTATCATTAAACCTTAAAGAGATGAAAGCGATCAGGGAATATTATTTGCAAGATAGAACAAGAGCTATACGAAAGCAGAATGATCTTCCTGAAGAGCCTACGGATTGTGAGATGGAAGTGCTGGCTCAAACTTGGAGTGAACATTGTAAACACAAAGAATTTGCAGCTTCCATAAAATATACGAACAAAGAAACTGGTGAAGAAGAAACTATCGATTCACTTTTTAAAACATATATCCGCAGATCCACAGAGATTATTCGTGAAAGACTTATAGAAGCTGGGAATAACTGGCTTCTTAAAATATTCACGGATAATGCAGGAGTTGTAAAGATAGATGATAAATCAGTTTTTGTTTGGAAGGTAGAAACTCATAATTCTCCTTCTGCCATCGATCCTTACGGTGGAGCGATAACAGGAATTTTGGGAAATAATCGTGATCCGCTAGGAACAGGTATCGGTGGTGGCAAGTTGCTTTTCAATACAAATGTTCTTTGTTTCGGACCTCCGAATTATGATAAAGAATTACTGCCTGGTCAGCTGCACCCGAAGCGTATTTTTGAAGGTGTGAGACATGGTATTGAAGATGGTGGTAATAAATCAGGTATTCCTACTGTGAACGGCTCGATCATTTTTGATGATCGTTACAGCGGGAAACCGCTGGTATATTGCGGAACCGGTGGTGTAATGCCATATCAATTTGCAGGAGTGAATTCCTGGCTGAAACCGATCGATGATGGAGATTTGATAATTATGGCTGGAGGTCGTGTAGGTAAAGACGGAATTCACGGAGCAACTTTTTCCTCTGCTGAAATAGATGAGCATTCTCCGCAATCAGCCGTTCAGATTGGCAGTCCGATTACCCAAAAATTACTGGGTAACTATTTACAGGAAGCAGCTGAGCTCGGATTAGTTAAATGTTCAACTGATAATGGTGCCGGAGGTTTATCATCATCTGTTGGAGAACTTGCAGAAATTACAGGTGGAGCAATTGTGAATTTGGAGAAAGTTCCATTAAAATACTCAAATCTAAAACCTTGGGAGATTTTCGTTTCCGAATCACAGGAACGTATGACACTGGTTGTGGAAGAGCATAACCGAAAAGCCTTATTTGAACTGGCAGAAGATAGAGAAGTAGAACTTTCTGAAATTGGTAAATTCACTTCAACCGGATTTATCGATGTTAGATATGATGATAAAAAAGTTGCTTATCTCGATATGAAATTCCTACATGAGGGAGTTCCCAAAAAATATATGGAAGCTGAATGGGAAAAGCCGGAATTAAATGAACCGGAAATTCCTTCTAATCTTGATTACAATGAAATACTAATTAAGCTAATGGGAAGTGATAATATTTGTTCCCGAGAAGATGTGATCAGGCAATATGATCATGAAGTGAAAGGAAAAACAATTATTAAACCCTTGATGGGAGCAGAAGGAAAATCTCCACAAGATGCAGCAGTGATGAGATTAAATTTTAACAGCTTTGAAGGCATTGCAATTTCTAATGGAATCTGCCCTAAATTTGGTGATATAGATGCCTACCAAATGAGTGCCGGAGCATTTGATGAAGCAGTGCGACAGATACTCTCGGTTGGTGGAAAACTTCCTGATATTAATGATAACACAAATAGATTTTGGACTGTGAATGATAATTTCTGTGTTCCAGATTCAGCTTACAATCCTATTTCTAATCCTGACGGAAAATTGAAACTGGCAAAACTTGTGCAGATGAATAAAGCACTTTTCGATATGTCTACATTCTATAATATTCCCATGACTTCCGGTAAAGACAGCATGAAGAATGATTTCAAATCAGGAGAAATTAAGATCTCTGTTCCTCCCACTATACTCTATTCAATGGTTGCAAAAATCGATGATGTTCGTAAAACCATAACATCTAATTTTAAAGCAGAAGGTGATATTATTTATGTATTAGGTAAAACCTATAATGAATTGGGTGGAAGTGAATTTTATCGTTTATTTGATGAATTGGGCAAAAATGTTCCGAATGTAAGAAAAGACGATGCAGTGAGATTGTATAAGAAAATAATGAAAGCGAATGACCTTGCTCTAATTGCATCATGTCATGATCTATCTGATGGAGGATTAGCAACGGCGATAACCGAATGTGCATTTACAGATAATTTTGGTGCTGATATTGAACTTGGGAAATTATCTGATATTGGAGTAAATGCAGCACTCTTCTCTGAATCTCATTCCAGATTTGTTGTTTCGGTAAAACCTGAAGAAAAGATAAGATTTGAAAATATTCTAGCTGATGATGCATTTTATATCGGGAAAGTAACTTTGGATAATAAGTTAAAAGTAAATTTAAATGGAAAAAGAATTATTAATATAAGTATGAATAGACTACAAAGTGCATGGGAAAAAGGATTATTGTAACGCAAACATCCTGTTTGCGAAAAAGTAGATTCTCGTTACGAAGTTGCACTTGGTAACAAGTGTACAAAAAAGGATATAAATGAAAAAAGTTAAAGCATTAGTAATTACCGGATACGGTATCAACTGCGAGGAAGAACTTGCAGCCGCTTACAAACTGGCTGGAGCTGAATCTAAAATTGTTCATTTAAACGATATTTTTCTGGAAAAGGAATCTATCCATGAATATGACATTCTGAATTTCCCAGGTGGATTTTCCTTCGGTGATGATCTGGGTTCCGGTAAAGTATTAGCAAACAAAATGAAATATAAAAAAATGGAATCCGGCAAAACTCTCTTGGATGAGATCAAGGATTTTCTTACTCAAGGAAAATTTATTTTTGGTATTTGTAACGGTTTCCAATTTCTAGTTAAGATGGGTCTGTTGCCAAATACAAATGGAAACTTTGAACAAGAAGTAACACTTACCAGAAACAATTCTGCTAAATATGAAGACCGCTGGATTCATCTAAAGAAGAATCCAAAATGCAATACTCCATTTTTAAAAGATATTGATATCATACCTTGTCCTGTACGACATGGTGAAGGAAAATTAATAATTAAGAATGAAGAGATCAAAAAAGAGATTCAACAAAAAAACTTGAATACCTTCAGTTACTGTGATGCGAATGGTAAAATCACTTCCGAATATCCATTAAATCCAAATGGAGCGGACCTTGATTGTGCAGCACTTACTGATCCTACAGGGCAGGTTCTGGGAATGATGCCGCATCCGGAAGCTTTCCTTAGTTTGTATAATCATCCCAACTGGGGACAGATAAAACGACAAAATCCCAACATAAGTGAAGATGGTGAAGGATTGAAAATATTTAAGAATATTGTGGGTCATATTAACCGCAAAGATCGCGAAGGCGCGAAGTGAAAATGAGATTTGTCATTAATGCAATTTTTAATAATGTCATCGTATGTTGACACATCCTGAGCAGGATCGAAGGATAAAGTTGGGGAGTAATAAGTTGGATAAATATAAAGTTTATGATATCTGTATTGAAGTTATAAATAAACTATCAAATGGAATTATATCTAGCTATATCTGCCCAATCTGTGGTAATTTGTTTGATAGGAATAGCATTCAGTCAAAAAGGTTAACTGCAGAGGATGTACCACCAAAATCTATTGGTGGTAGACAAATGATTTTAACATGTAAAAGGTGCAATAATGATTTAGGTAGTAAACTAGATTCACAGATAAAAAACTACCAAAATTTCATTAAAAGTGTAAAAACAATTTCTACTGGAAAAGGACATTTAACACACAAAGTAAAATATCAAGTTAACGGATATGAAGCGAATGCAATATGCAAAATGAACAATTCTAAAATAAATATAAATTTTCAAAAAAAGATTAATAATCCTATAAACATAACGAGGATTAATGAGTTTTTAGAGTCACAAACAAAATCTGAAAATAATGGTTTTGAATTTAACATTTCACCAAATAGTAGGTTCCATATACGCTACTTTGATATTGCATTATTAAAAAATGCTTATTTAATAATATTTGCGAAATTAGGATATACTTATATTTTTCATGAAAATTACAAAATTATTAGAAATCAGATAATTAATTATGATAAGAAAATTTTAAAAAATTTTGTAATTCGATTAAACAATGATTATAATGGTTTCAATCTATTCATATCTAAAAGTCCATTCAAAGCAATTCTTGTTCAAATTAACAATGCATTAGTTGTGTTACCAACTATTACTAGTAAGAATGACCTTTATGCTGAATTATCTAAATATATTGAAAAGAAAATTAATTTTGAATCAGATCCATTAATATGGCCTAAAGAAATTGAATTAGAAAATGATTATTTCGTATTGAAATATTTAAAGAATGATGAAGCAATTTTAAAACTCAAAGCAGAAGCTTCGTAAAGAGGATGAAGAATAAAAGGTAAATGTATGAAAGTAATTGAAAAGATTAAATCACTTGAATGGTTACGACAAGATATTATCGGTCGGAATATGTTGTTTGAAACTCCGTTTGGTAAAAGACCACTCGTTTATGCAGATTACACAGCCAGTGCGAGAGGATTATATTCTATTGAGAATTATATTATGAAAATTCTTCAATATTATGCCAATACACATACCGAAGATGATTTTACCGGTAAAACGATGACCGAACTGTTACATGAAGC
>JAYEKK010000184.1:0-11151 GCA_034660955.1 Candidatus Cloacimonadota bacterium
AGCAATTAATGGGAATATCCATGTGAGCTGTGGGGGAGATTGGAACACGATCTTAGGTAAGATCTGTATAATTGATCCAGCATTGAATATTGTTACAAATATTCTTGATATAGGTGGTGCTACCAGCAATTTTGCATTAATGCCGAATAATATAGTTTATGTAGCTGATGGTTTAGGTTCATATCTTTATGCATATGATGCAGATACCTTTGAGATCATTTATGATAGCTCAAATCCATTCACCCCCGGTGGAACAATGGTAACTTCCAATGAAGAGAATCTTTTTGTACTTGGTGGTGAATGGGGACAGAATTTTACAGTTAAGGTTTTTGATATTAATGAAAATCTTTTAAATGAATACACTGTTGGACAATATGCAACAGATATTAAAATAGTTCCGGAAGTAGTTTCAGCGCAAGATGAGCAATTTTGTGTACCACAATATAATTTAAATAATTATCCTAATCCTTTCAATCCGACAACAACGATTTCATTTAATGTAACACAAAATTCCGATTTTGTGAATCTAGAAATTTACAACATCAAAGGACAAATAGTAAAGTCTTTCCCAATTAACCAATATACTAATTCACCAGTTCACCAGGTTACATGGAACGGAACTGACGAAAACAACCAACCTGTTTCTTCTGGAGTTTACTTTTTCAATCTAATAGTTAATGGAAATTCCGTAGCTTCAAAAAAATGTATGCTGCTAAAATAACTAATGGCAAACATTCTGCCCAAGAAGATTTAGCGGATAAGCCTGTTTGTGCATTACTCTTCTTTTACTCTTCACAGGTATAGTTAATACCTATGGAGTAAAATATTTTCTATTTATCAGGATTTTTTTTCTCCCCAATTTGCTTTAATATCTTTTCCAATTCTTCCGATGAGAATTTACTAACACCGGTTTTATCAACAGTTGCAGAATTCAGCATTTGCAGGATCTTTTTTCCTTCTTCTGAATCTTTATTGAATTTAAATACTTTTTCACTCTTTTGAGGTGGCGTTAATATCTTTAAGTGGTTTTTATCATCAATAAAGAATTCAATGTAAAATGAATCTGTAATGTTATCAATATTTTTAAAGAAAACCCAAACTTTGTAAACAGTATTTTTTAATTCTATTTCATAATCCACAATTTTTGATATTTCATAAGCAGGATCGTAATTATTTAAATCGACCTTAGAAAAATAATAATACATTTTTTCAAGAGTATTAGATTCTAAATTATTTTTAAAACTTCTTAAAAAATTGATAATTAGAAAATTAATTTTTGGTGAAACAAATTTTTTTGTCGCAATCACACCAAGTTTCTTAAATGTCTCTGCTTTAAGCTTTTGTTTGATCCGAGTAATTTTTTTTCTTAGCGTAGAATATGAAACATCGAGAATTGTGAATAATATCTTTATTTTCATATTACATTGAAAATAGAATAGTATTGTATTCATCTCATCATTTGTTAGTGTATTCATAGATTCTTTAAATGCTATTTTTAGTTTCTCATCCTTTTCTTTCATGAAATTACTTGCTATCTTTTCAAGTAAATCATTCTGATATTTTTTGATATTCTCTTGATCTTGTTTAATTGTTCTAAAATGTGATTGGATATGGATCTTGGAAGTATTTACTATCCACTTGATAGCATTATCATCTTCAACACCATCGGCTTTTAATAGAAAGAGTCCAATTGTCTTCATTGATATCTCATTAGCCAATTCAAAGTCTCCAGTGCGGTATAAAGAATAATTATAAGATATTTGCTGTAGTTTCTGCAGATCACCATCACTATATTTCAATTTTCCTCTCTTAATGAAGATTTAAAAAAATATAAATATGTTTTGGAAATTTACGTCAAGAATAATAAATTTAATAATCAAATTGTATAAAACAATTAACTATGGAGTTAATAAAAATTTTAAAAGTAAAAAAAGAGAAAATATTTACAAAAAGATTAATATATAAAATATGCTGTGTAACTCATAGTAACATAAGGTATTATGAAGATTTCAATTTCAAGTTGAGGGAAAAATAAATATTTTTATTGAGTGGCTACTTCACAATTTGTATATTTTTAACATATATAAATAGAGAGTGAAAATAAAAAACGGAGGTTGCAATGAAAAAAATCATTATTAGTCTAATGGGAATTTTAATGTTGAGTTCAATGGTTTCTGCACTTACAATGGATGATCTGGATATTCCGGATCAAATGACAATAGAAGAGTATTTAATTGAGAACTTTGATGAAATTACTCAGATTAATGTAGAAGACTTAGAAGGTTCAGGATACGAAATTCTAGCAGTCGGTGAAAAATGGATAATAGTTGTAGTTGGCGACGATATATTTGTAATATTAAAGTGATTAGGAACGGATTATGAAAAAGATATTTGAGAATAAGGATTATTTCATCATTATAATAGATGGTGAGATATTAGTAGTTAAGAAGTAAAGAAAAGCTATTCAGAGAATTTATTAATGCCCGAAGCAGTTAACTGCTTCGGGGTTGACTTGTAACAGAGCGGGTTTACCGTGTTAAGCGAGATGAGGAGATGAGAAAATGAGAATTTTGATAGTTGAAGATGAATTGATAATAGCAGAAGATTTGAAATTAAGCTTACAGAGTTTTGGTCATGAAGTAATTGCCATGGTATCTTCAGGTGAAAAAGCAATTGCCTATGCAGATAGCTTAACACCGGATGTTATTTTCATGGATATTAATCTGGATGGTGAGCTAAATGGAATTGATGCCGCTATAAAAATTGGAGAAAAGCATGAAATACCGATAGTATTTTGTTCTGCTTATATAGATAGAGTAACTAAACGAGAGACTTCTCAGATAAAATCGGGAATCTTTATCTCTAAACCTGTTGAAGAATTGAAACTCCAAAGAGCATTAAGTAATTTTATAGGACAAAGCACTAATACAAATTTGATATTGCAATATAGTACAAATTAACAGCATTATATTCATTTGTTGAAGCCACTAATCTTTTTAGTGGCTATCTGTATTATAAGCTACTCATTAGATTTACTACCAGCAATTGAACTTCCTGAATACGATCTAACCGGTAATCCAAGAATCTATGGAAAAACAATTGATATGGAAGCTTATGAGTTTCAAGGTGATCCACAATCAAATGACGAGAATGAAATAATGGTTCCTGAAATTACACAAATCTCTAATTTCCCCAATCCGTTTAATCCCTCTACAACCATCAAACTGGATCTGGCAGAATCGGGAAGAATTGAACTAGTAATTTATAATGTTAAAGGTCAAAAAGTTAAAACTTTAACCAATGAGTTCTTAGAAAAAGGACTTCATTCTATTGAATGGAACGGTAAAGACAGCAATAATAAAGCAATCGCATCAGGGATTTATTTCTATAAAATTTCTGCAGGAAAATCAACATCTATGAGAAAAATGTTGCTTCTTAAGTAACCAATTGATTTCTTAGTCTCATCTCGTAAA
The DNA here is from genome assembly GCA_034660955.1 of Candidatus Cloacimonadota bacterium. GTDB lineage: Bacteria > Cloacimonadota > Cloacimonadia > Cloacimonadales > TCS61 > Tenebribacter. Next base: position 3,474 of record JAYEKK010000184.1, read on the forward strand.
AGCCCCTCTCTTGTTTTGAAGAGAGGGGTTGGGGTGAGTTCAGTTGAGGTAAAGTAATTATGTATAAAAAACTGTTTTTTCTTATAATTTTACATTTTACATTTTTAATTTTTAATTCTTCAATTGCATATGCAGTTGAAGTAGGTGGTCACCTAATCGAAGATACAATATGGTCACCTGAAAATAATCCATATCTTGTAACAGAGACTTTATACGTAGATTCAGATGTAACTCTAACTATTCTACCAGGAACAGAAATAAAAATCAGTAGTGCATCGTGTACAAGTTGGGATGAGTTTAATCAGAATTTTTGGCTTTATGGAGGTGTTTCCGTAGCAAAGATGATACAAGTTGATGGCAGATTGATTGCTGAAGGAACTGCACAAGATAGTATCACTTTCACAAGAATGCAGAATGATCCTGATTATTATTGGGGCTGTATTTATTTTACTGAGCAAAGTGAAATGCCCATATTCCAATATTGTGAATTTAAATATTCCGCTGGAATTGGTATTGCAGTCAGTAATACAGCCAGAGGTGCAATCTCAATACGAAATGGTACTGGTCTTATTAAATATTGCACTTTTAATAATAATGGAAAATGTATTTCAGCATATTTTAATTTGACGCAAAATATTGAAATATCCAATTGCTATTTTTCTTATGATGAAAACATCAATAATTTTGTTGAGAACATTTGGGGTAGGTGTCATATAACTATATACCAACCAGCATCCGGTTTTAAACCTGCCCTTCTTGCAAATAATTATTTTAATAATGATCGCACTATAAGTGCAAGTTCCGTATATTATGTTGATAATTTCAATAATAATTGTAAAAAGATACTCACTTGTACAGCCCAGAATACTCAAATATCATATTTTTATGATAATAATTTTAATAATTGTGAGACAGGTATAGAGGGTGGTGATGATGGAGATTCCCTTTTCATCAAAAACAATCGTTTCATTGGTGGATATGAAGGAATCGCAATTGATGATACTTATGTAGAGATTAGCAGTAATTATTTTGAGGGATGTGATTTAGATACAGGATTAAATTGTAATGGACAAATTTATAATAATATAATCAAAGAAGGTAATGTCCGAATACCAGGTTATGTTGAAGTATATAACAATATTGGATTTACTGGTGAAGACGGCATTATTGTAACATATAGAAATGAGACATGCTACAATATTTTATCGTTACAAAATCAATACGCTTTTGATGGAGCTTTCTCTGGTTTTTTTAATAATTGTATCTTTATTGCAAATGAAGAGATCTCCAATAATGGTGTCTCAGGCAACCCCATCTTCCGTAATTGTATTTTAGATTTTGAACTTCCACCTGAATGTATCGATGGTGGTGGCAATATCTGGGTAGATTCGTTGCAGGCACAATCACTTTTTGAGGATATTGAGAATGGTGATTTTCATCTCATCGAAGGCAGTTTAGCAATAGATGCAGGATTCGATACTTTAAGTTATTATTATCCGTTTGATATGGATTATAATCACAGAGTTTGGGATGGAAACAACAATGGAACTGCAATAATTGATATTGGTCCTTACGAATTTGGATCACCTGCATTTGGCGGTATCGTGGGTTATACTTACAATCCAACAAATGGAGAATCTGTAGATTATGTATTATTAAAGATCAACAATCAACCAGGTGAATTTACTTTCTCAGACAGCATCGGTAATTTTGAATACAAACTTCCTGCTGGTATTTATGATGTTTATGCAGAGCGAGTATTTTATGAAGATGTGATCGAATATCAAATTGAAGTATTTGATGGTGAGTTTACTCAAATAGCAATTCCAATGTTTGAGACTGTTGATGTTGAAGATAATTCAATTATTCCGTCTGCAAATATTTTAAATTTAAACAACTATCCAAATCCGTTTAATCCAACAACAACAATTGCATATTCACTTCCAAATGATGGTTTGATTGGGCTAAGGATTTTCAATGTAAAAGGACAGCTTGTGAAAACATTGGTTGATGGAGAACAGCTTGCCGGATCATATGAGATGGTCTGGAATGGCAAAGATAATAACAAAAAGAGTGTGTCATCAGGGATATACTTCTACAAGTTATCAACAAAAGATAAAACAATAATGAAAAAAATGTTGATGTTAAAGTAACCTTGTAAATATTATCATCCTAAAGGTTCCCTCTCTTAAAAAAATAGGGAGGGGATCGGGATGTTATTGAGGAATTATGAAATTAAAAAGTATCTATCTTTTGTTCGTCTTTGTTTGTTTTTGTTCTTTGCTAAATTCAATAACATGGCACATTAAATTAGATGGCACAGGTGATTTTACAACTATCCAGGAAGGCATTAATGCTTCAAGTGATTCAGATACTGTACTCGTTTACCCGGGAACTTATTTTGAGAACCTAAATTTCAATGGTAGAAATATTGTTTTAGCAAGCCTTGAGTTAACAACAGGAGATGAACAATACATTTCTTCAACTATTATTGATGGTCAACGTCTTGAAAGTTGCATACGCATACATAATGGTGAAATAGATGCACGTATCCAAGGCTTTACAATTCAAAATGGATTTGGAACACCTTTTTGGTCAGAAGATGGTGGAGGTGTCTTACTACACGATTACAGCACGGCATATATTACTAATTGTACATTCACAAACAATCTGGCAACACTTGGAGGTGCTGTATATGCAAGACATGGCTTTCTGCATGTTTCAGGCTTAGACATATATGAAAATTATGCTGGTCTTGGTGGAGGATTGTATCTTGTAGATGATAGCACTATAAATTTTGATAGTGAAAATTTATGTAATATTTATAATAATAATGCAGGTAAGGGAGCAGATTTATATACTGAGGATACCGCTCATATTAATGTTGTAGTAGATACATTCAGTGTATTTGAACCAAGTCGTTATTTTGCTGAACGTTTAGATGGCTCAACCTTAAGCATAGATATCCAAAATAGTTGGATGGAACTTGAACCGCACGATCTGTATGTTGCTGAAGATGGTGATGATTCTAATTCGGGATTAACTCCAAATGATCCTCTTAAAAATATCTCCTGGGCAGTTCGTAAGATTCAGGCAGATGAGCAGAATCCACGCACAGTACATGTAGCAGCAGGAACCTATTCATGGGCTTCAAATCAACAGATTTATCCAATAGGATGTAAAAATTATGTTTCAATTATTGGTGAGGATATGGATACAACAATTTTATACAATGATTTTACGACAACAGCATTAATGGGTTTTGTTTTGAATGGAACAATTGAAATTTCAAATTTCTCAATATCTAAAAGTTCGGAAATCTATACTTGGAACGTTTTATATTTTCGTTCTATTGGCTTATTAAAATTATCCAACCTTAAAATACAAAACAATTCAAATACCAGACGAATAATTTTTAATGAACATGTTACAAATATATTTGATAATTTAATGATTACAGATAATACTGCAGATCGTAATGCTGCTCTTAGCTTAGAAAATAATAGTGGGATTATGAAGAACTGCATGATCATTAATAATGTACTAAATCCACCAGGTGAGGGATATGAAGCAGTAATGCAATTGGGTACTCCTGATGAGGATGAATTTGTTGTTGAAAATTGTGTGTTTTCAAACAATAGCACAACAAGCAATGATGCAAGGATAATAAGAAGTATCAGTGATTGGGGTGATGAACCAACAATCAGATATAATAATTGTCTCTTTTCTGATAATACTACAAGTTATGATACTGTAATGGATGTTTTCTGTCGGGGAATAACAGAGTTTAATAATTGTACTTTTTCTAATAATTCATCGTCAAATACAACGTTAAAAGGTTTCGGAGATATCACAATGAATAACACAATTATGCAAGATAATACAAATTACGAAATCTTCATGGCTGATTGGACTCCTGTAAGCGGTGAGACTTATGATTTGAATATAGATTACTGTAACATACAAAATGGTGAGAATGGTATTTACAATGAAAATGGTGTTAATACTATAAATTGGGGAGAAGGCAATATTGATGAAGATCCTCTCTTCCTCTTATCTGGTGATCATCCATATCAACTATCTGAATTATCTCCTTGTATAGATACAGGTACTCTAGATCTTCCATTTGGTACTTTGCTTCCAGATTATGATCTGGCAGATAATCCCCGTGTCTGCGATAGTGCAATCGATATGGGAGCTTATGAATTCCTAGGACTTGCAGCTCCCATTAATCTTCAGGTAACAGATACAACTTTATCCTGGCAAATCCCAGATGGATTTATTACTACTGGATTCAATATCTATTTTGAAGGTGAGTTTTTAACAACCTTAAATGGAACAGCTACTGAGTACACTTTTACCGATCTAATTGAAGAAGAAACCTACATTGCAGGTGTTTCAGCTCTTTATGATACTCAAGAGACAGCGATCATTAATCTGGAGTTTATTTACGATCCTGTTGGAATACATGATGATCCAATACCAATAACCGATTATCAACTATATAATTACCCTAACCCCTTTAATCCGGAAACAACAATTGTCTACAACTTACCAGAATCAGGCAAAGTTAAACTAGAAGTTTTCAACATCAAAGGGCAACTTGTGAAAACACTACTCAACGAAAAAATGCAAAAAGGGGAACATTCAATAGTTTGGTCTGGTTTAGATTCTAACAATAAACCTGTAAGTTCAGGGATTTATCTATATAAAATCAAAGCTGGTAATCAAGAATCGGTAAAGCGTATGCTCTTGTTGAAGTAAAAAATAAAAGCCTTCCAGCAGTTGCCGGAAGGCTTTTTGTTATTAGTTCTTTTCGATTGCAGCTTGAGCAGCAGCTAATCTTGCAATTGGTACCCGATAAGGAGAACAACTAACGTAATCCATTCCTACAGAGTTGCAAAACTTCACCGATTTAGGTTCACCACCATGTTCACCACAAATACCAACTTTAAGTTCAGTATTTGCGTTGCGACCTTTTTCTGTCGCCATTTTCACAAGTTGTCCAACACCTTCTTGATCAAGAACCTGGAAAGGATCATCTTTTAATATCCCTTTTTCTAAGTAAATTGGAAGAAATTTACCAGCGTCATCACGGCTGTAACCGAAAGCCATTTGGGTAAGGTCGTTTGTACCGAAACTGAAGAACTCAGCTTCTTTACCAATTAGATCTGCCGTCAGGGCAGCACGTGGGATCTCTATCATTGTTCCAACTAAATATTCAACAGTTTTACCTGTCTCTTCAAATACCTTCTTAGCTGTTTCATTAATGATAGCAGCTTGTAATCTATACTCTTCTACAGTTCCAATAAGTGGAACCATGATTTCTGGTTTTGGGTCGAATCCTGCTTCTTTCACATTGATAGCAGCTTCGATGATCGCACGTGCCTGCATCTCAGTAATTTCCGGATATGTATTACCTAAACGGCAACCGCGGTGCCCTAACATTGGATTGAATTCGTGAAGTGAATCAACTTTTTCCTTAACCTCTTCTACAGAGATACCCATTTCGTCAGCCATTTCTTGTTGATTAACAGTCTCGTGAGGTACGAATTCGTGTAGTGGAGGATCCAAAAGACGTACAGTTACACCAAAACCAGTCATTTCTTTGAAGATACCTTCGAAATCAGTTCGTTGGAATGGAAGTAATTTTGCCAGAGCTTCACGACGTCCATTTTCATCATCTGCCAAGATCATTTCACGCATTGCTTTAATTTTTTCACCTTCAAAAAACATATGTTCAGTACGACAGAGACCAATGCCTTTAGCACCAAATTCACGAGCTACTTTAGCATCGTTTGGTGTATCTGCATTTGTACGAACATACATGCGGGTAAATTTATCAGCTAGTTCCATCAGTTTACCAAAGTCTCCGCTAAGTTCAGGATCGATCGTTGCGATCTTTCCTTCGTAAACTTCACCGGTAGAACCGTTCAATGAAACCCAGTCGCCTTCTTGGAATGTTTTTCCATCAATATTCATTATGCGTTCTTTATAATTAATTCTTACAGAACCAGCACCGGAAACACAACATTTTCCCATACCACGAGCAACAACAGCAGCATGAGAGGTCATCCCACCACGAGCAGTAAGAATTCCATTTGCTATATTCATCCCTTCCAGATCCTCAGGAGATGTTTCGATACGAGCAAGAATTGCATTTTCAAATTTATCAGCTTCATCTGCGAAGAATACAAGCTGACCCGTTGCTGCACCTGGAGAAGCGGGAAGACCCTTTGCCAGAACAACGGCTTCTTTAATTGCTTTTCCGTCAAATACAGGATGAAGGAGTTCGTCTAATTTATTTGGTTCAACACGCATCAAAGCAGTCTTATCATCGATAAAATCTTCTTCTAACATCTCAACTGCCATACGAACCATTGCAGCACCGGTTCTCTTGCCATTCCTTGTTTGAAGCAACCACATTTTTCCATCCTGCACCGTGAATTCAATATCCTGCATATCTTTGTAATGGTTCTCAAGTTTTGTTTCAATATCAGATAGTTCTTTGTAAAGCTGTGGCATTGTTTCTTCAAAAGATGGGTAATTTGCTACACGATCTTCTTCTGAAACACCTGCTAGTTTTGCCCATCTTTTACTACCTTCAAGAGTGATCTCCTGAGGTGTTCTAATACCCGCAACCACATCTTCACCTTGAGCATTAATAAGATATTCACCATTAAAAATATCTTCACCGGTTCCAGCATCGCGAGTAAATGCAACACCGGTTGCAGAATTATCTCCCATATTTCCATAAACCATAGCTTGCACATTTACTGCAGTTCCCCAATCACTTGGAATTTTGTGCATCATTCTATAATAATCTGCACGTGGATTATTCCAACTTCCAAAAACCGCACCAATAGCTCCCCAAAGTTGATCCCAAGGATTATTTGGAAAATCGTGTCCGGTTACTTCTTTTACTGCTTTTTTAAATCTTGTAACAAGAATTTTTAAATCTTCAGCAGTTAGTTCGGTATCATTTTTTATACCCTTTTCTTCTTTCATCTCGTCAATGATCTCTTCAAAAGGATCGATATCCATTTTTGTTTTTGGTTTCATATCTAAAACTACATCACCATACATTTGTACGAAACGACGATATGAATCCCAGGCAAAACGAGGATTATTAGATTTTTTTGCAAGACCTTCCACAGCATTATCATTCATGCCAAGATTAAGAACTGTGTCCATCATACCAGGCATTGATACGCGTGCACCGGAACGAACTGAAAGTAGGAGTGGATTTGTGTTATCGCCAAATTTAGCACCTAAAATTTCTTCAGTATTCTTTACACCGGCTTCAACTTCTGCTTTTAGAAGTTCTATTGTTTTCTCTTCTCCAAGTTTGTTCCATTCTGTACAGACTTCTGTAGTGATCGTGAATCCGGCAGGAACAGGAACACCAATCAAGTTCATTTCGGCAAGATTTGCTCCCTTACCACCAAGAAGTTTTTTCATTTCTGTTTTACCTTCTGCTTTTCCATTTCCAAAAGTATAAACGCGTTTTGTACTCATTTTATATCTCCCTATGTTATTTTAACTATAAGATTTACAAATCAAATTTATTCTTAATATCAATTGTAACATTTCTTTTTTAAGGTTAAATGTGTCAAATGAAATTCAGTTTAGTATAAATTCAATTTACAAATCATTAAATTGAATTTATACTAAACTG
>JAYEKK010000185.1:0-2584 GCA_034660955.1 Candidatus Cloacimonadota bacterium
TTTATCCCTCACTCACCACACTTCTATCTAATTAAATTTATCTCTAATGACCTAACAAAAAAGCACCTCACTTGCATGAGGTTTGGCAAATTTGAAATATACCCCTTTTATGTCAAATCCTTTGTTAATGATTTATGTACTTTTTTCTATTATAGTGACAAGCAATAAACCTAACTGTACAAATATAATAATATAGCAATTTGCAAAAAAATCACAATATTTTCTTATTATTTAAATAAGGCTGTAGAACCTTTGGAATACTGATACTTCCATCTTCATTTTGATACGATTCTATAAGAGCAATAAAAGTTCTAGGAGTTGCCAAACCTGAACCATTTAATGTATGCACAAATTCAACTATTCCACTTTCATTCCTAAAACGAATAGAAGCACGACGTGCTTGAAAATCTTCAAAGTTGCTTATTGAAGAAACTTCCAAATATATTTTCGCTCCAGGAGCCCAAACTTCAATATCATATGTTTTGGCAGAAGCAAAACTAAGATCACCGGTTGCAAGTGTAACAACTCTATAATGCAGCCCAAGAGCTTTCAAAATATCTTCGGCATCATTCAGCATTTCTTCCAGCACAGTATAAGATGTATCAGGTTTAACAAATCTAACCATTTCTACTTTATTGAATTGATGAACACGCTGCAATCCCTTCGTCTCTTTGCCATAAGAACCGGCTTCCCTTCTAAAACAAGGACTATAGGAAATGAATTTCTGAGGAAGTTTTTCATACGGGAGTATTTCCTGAGCATAAAAATTTGTAACTGATACTTCTGCTGTAGGAACCAGGAAGAGATCATCTTCATTCACATGATACATATCATCTTCCATTTTAGGAAGCTGACCTGTTCCAATCATTGCCTGTCTATTGACCAATATGGGTAAGTTCACTTCTTCGTAGGCATGTTTATTAATATGGAAGTCCAGCATGAAATTTATTAGTGCACGTTCTAATTGTGCTCCCTTTCCAGTATAACCAATAAAACCGCTACCAGATATTTTCGTTGCTCGTTTGATATCCAACAACTTATTTTTTTCAATTAATTCAAGGTGCCCTGTAGGATCAAAATCAAATTGCTTTTTTTCACCCCATTCTCGAACAAATTCATTATTAGATTCTCCACCTATTGGAACATCCTTATAAGGAATATTCGGAATATTCAATAGCTTTGTTTCTAATTCCTCTGTTATACTCGATAACTCGATTGAAATTTTTTTTATTTTATTTGAGATCATTTTCATTTGAGCAACTATCTCCGAGGTATCTTTTTTTGCTTTTTTAAGTTCTGGAATTTGCTTTGATACAATATTCTGCTCAGCTCGCATTGTATCAAATTTATATTGAAGTTCACGTTTTTTCTTATCCAATTCCAAAACTTTTTTCAGATCAGTTTTCTCATTCTTTTTACTGATAGCTTTTTCAACTAATTCGTGATTTTCACGAATAAATTTCATATCTAACATATTTCTACCTCTAAAAAATATAGCCCACAGTCTATTATTACCGTGGGCTAAAATCTATTTTCTTAATATTTTTATAATTCCACGGCTGTTGCGATCATACTGGAGAATTTTGACACATCAAGTGCAGCACCACCAATGAGACCGCCATCAATATCAGATTGATTCAGTAGCTCATTCACATTCTCAGGCTTCATACTTCCACCATAGAGGATCGATGTTTTTTCTGAAATATCTTTAGAATAATTTTCTTCCAACCATTTCCTAATCAATGCATGAATTTCCTGAGCTTGTTGTGAAGTTGCAGTCTTACCTGTTCCAATAGCCCAGATAGGTTCATAAGCTATCACAACATTATCGTTAATTTTTACATCTTTAAGACCGCTATTAAGTTGAGCAAGAATAACATCTTTTGTAATTCCTTGCTCTCTTTGTTCTAATGTTTCTCCAATGCAAAAGATCGGAATAATCTCATTTTCATGTAATATTTTCAATTTTGCATTTATCATTTCATCTGATTCAGAATAATATTCCCTTCTTTCTGAATGTCCAATAATGCAGTATTTCAAGTCCATCGAATGCAGCATTGCAGCAGAAATCTCACCCGTATAAGCACCATTGGCATTATCACTTACATTCTGAGCACCAATGTGAAATTTAGAATCATTAGCAATATCAGATGACAATTCTAAATATAGTGATGGTGGGCAGATTATTACTTCTACGGAACCCAGTTCTCTATCTTCAAGGTTATCTGAGAGTTCGTCTAAAAACTCTTCCACTTCATTGAAGAGTTTATTCATCTTCCAATTTCCGGCAATTATAGTTTTTCTCATTTCATTCCAGTTATCTATTCCGATTTTATACTTTCAATATAGCCTTTTGCCAATTTGGAATATTTTGGATCAGAAGATATTGTTTGAAAATCAGTAGTTGCAGCTTCTTTCTCACCACGATCAAAATGGATCATTGCACGATAATAGATCGCATCATTATTACCGGGTTTATTCTCAAGGAAAAGAGCGATCTTCTCCAATGCTTTATCATAAGATTCACGTTCATAATATTTTATTATTAGGGTTAGAACTATAGCACTACTATATTTTAAGTTGA
>JAYEKK010000186.1:0-2583 GCA_034660955.1 Candidatus Cloacimonadota bacterium
AAGTTTATATAAGGCTTTATCCGAAGGAGCAAAACCTCAATTTGCAACAATAATGAAAGTTTTAAGAGCAATTGGAGGACAAATAAGTGTAAACCCTATATCGACATAAAAAACGCACCACAATAAATAGGACTCTGAGCGGTCTGCAAGACCCAGCGATGAGTCCATGTTGAACTACATCCCGGGCAATTATCTATGTACTTAATGAACGTTTTGTGTTTTTTTTGGAGAGGTTTGATGAATACTATTATCATGAAGTTTGCATATCTCCTTTACTTTTAGATTTAAAATAGTCGAAAACAGGAAGTTTTCGCATAAAAACCTACAAATTAGGCACTACAAACCCAAACCTCATGAAAATGAAGTTTTTATTGGGAAAAAAATATTTACAGTAATTTTGAAAAAAGAATAGTTGGCAAATGACCAGGTGGAGCTCTATTACGAGGTAATTCACCAATAACAACCATTTTCCCTTTTTTACAACTGGGGCATATACCAATGTCAAAACCTGTGAGTCGCTTGATACGTTCGGCAGAAGTCTCTTTTCCTCTTTCTTTTGAGCCTGTTGTCTGTTCAATATCAGGTTTCTGCTCAGGAATGAACTGCAATTCTAAATTCCGCTTTGTTGTATGATTATAAATTCCATAACGCCTAATTCGTACAAATCCCGGAGGCAGTATGTGCATACAGAAACGTCTTAAAAATTCAACACCTTTTAGAGTTACCGGTTTCTTTTGAGCATGGTCGCGATAATCCTTTGCAATAAATGTAACATGAGTATTGGTAATGTTTAGTATTCGCTGATTGGTAATAGCTACTCGATGAGTATATTGCCCCAGGTAACGTATCACATGATCAGCTTTGGCAAATGATGGTTCGCTATGAACAACCCACTTAGTGCTATATGCTTTTTGAATTTGAGAATTAAATCCACCAGGCATGTCAACTTTTTTGAGCTTGCGTTTTAAACTATCAAGAAATTTACCCTTAAAAGTACCACTAAGTTGATGTACCGGATATAGATAATTTTCATACTTGCCAATATTTTTCCACTCTCCTTTTAAGGAATACCCTGCAGCCGGTACAATGCAATGAATGTGTGGATGTAGAGATAAATTCTGTCCCCAGGAGTGAAGAACTGCAACAGCACCGGATTCAACACCATAGTGAGAATATCCAAAACTGTGTAGCGTTCTCCATACGGCATTAAAAAGTATTTTGTAATACAGTTTATCGTTCCACAAGCAAATATCATTCAGACTATGAGGAACGGTAAAAATTATATGATAATGTTTTACTGGCAATGTTGACTCAATTAGTTTTTCAACCCATATTGCCTGTTTTGTACTCTGACATTTTGGACAATGTCTGTCATTACAACTGTTGTAACTGTAACGAATTTCACCACAGTAATCGCAAGCCTCTTCGTGTCCGCCTAACCAGGCTGTACGACATTGCACAATATTATTCAATACTTTAACCTGCTGAGGCGAAAGTTGTTGTTTTCCAATCAATTGCTTTCCGAAGCGGTGAACCACATCAGCCATTTCAAATTTAGTTCTCACTATTTTTGTGGATATAAGCTATCGAGCGGACTATGTGGTTTAATGTGTTTGCATTGTGCCACGTGCAGATAAATCATTGTTGTGGTTATGTCTGCATGCCCTAAGAGGTTCTTTAAGGTGACAATATTAAGTCCTTCTTCAAGCAGATGTGTGGCATAGCTATGGCGTAGCGAATGAAGATTAACATCTTTTGTAATGGATGTTTTCTTCAAGTTTTCACGCATCACCCAGGATAGTCCACGTACGCTGTATTTAATGTCAGCTTGCTTGCCATTAAATAGCCAAATGTGTGGATTCTCAGCTTTTAGATATTTCTTTAATCCTTTTTTCATTGCTATTGAAAGTGGCACAATGCGGTCTTTTTTATATTTACTTTGCCTTATATGGATCGTCATTCTCTCAAAATCAACATCCGATATTTTTAGGTTTATAACTTCCTGTCCACGTAATCCGGCTGAATAGATAAGTGTTAGTACAATACGCTGTTTAAGCAATGCTGGTGCACGAAACAACTCTTTTAATTCCTGTCGGTTTAATATTACAGGCAGTTTAGTATCTCTTTTTAACGAAGGTAATGCTATTGCTTGCCTATTCATTCCAAGTAACCGGTAGTAGTATCTCAATCCATAAACCATATGCTTGAAACCGCTTCGTGATGGTGATTTTGGATCACGGGCAAGAGCTGCCAGATATTCGTTAATCTCATCTTCATCAATTTGCTCCGGTAACTTGCCAAAGTGTAATGAAATAAGAGCTATTCTACGAATGTAATTGTTAAGTGTACTTTGGCTTTGTCCGCGTAAAGCAACTTGCTGTTCAAGTTTCTTTTCAACTTTTTCAAATCCGGGAACTGCAATTTTTGCACGTTCCACAACTGTTAATCCTGTTTTTTTTCTCATATCAATAAAATTTAAGTTTAAATATTTATTGATACGTTTAAATAATAACTTTTGATTATTAAATGTTATTTTTGAGTAAGCTATCCCGTAGGGATTTAGTTCAACAATGTATAAAAATA
>JAYEKK010000187.1:0-11051 GCA_034660955.1 Candidatus Cloacimonadota bacterium
TAGCCTTAATTGTTCAAGTTTCTCAATTTTTTCCAATTTACTTTCCGGTAATTCTACAAATTCAAACAGCGTTTTTCTTCTGAAAGCATAAACCCCGATATGTTTGAAATTTGGAGTTCGGGATTCGGGGATCGGAGTTCGAGAAAAATTGAGGGCATAATCATTATCATCACAAACAACTTTCACCACATTTGGATTTTCAATATCTGCACTTGTCTCATGCATTAGGGATGCAACCATAACTTCAGGATCTTTAAAAGCTTCGATCAATTTTCTGAGTGGTTTTTCTGTGATGAACGGTTCATCACCCTGTACATTGATTATAACATCAGCATCTTTGCAGCAAGATAATTTATTACAAACTTCTGCTACTCGATCTGTACCGCTTTTATGTTTCTTGCTGGTTAAAGTTACTTTTCCTCCAAACCCGTTAACAGCCTCAAAGATACGCTGATCATCCGTTCCCACAACAACTTCAGCAAATAATCCGCTTTTTTGTGCCTGTTCATAAACATGCTGAATTATAAATTTATTTCCTAATTTTGCCAAAGGTTTTCCTGGAAAACGAGTGGAATCAAATCTGGCTGGGATTATGGCAATTACTTTCATTTTGCTACTTACTCCCTACTATTTACTACTTACTGATCTCCATTTCATGATAAACCTTAAATAACCTTAAATTATCATTTAGTTCTGTTGTGATGTGGCTAGCTTTTAGCTTCATCATAGAAAGCTTCTCAGCAGTTTCTAAAGCTATTCTTTTTTCTGTGATCTCGTCTGTGTTTATTATTGCAGACTGAACTTTTTTCTCAAGATATTTTGCAATTTCATATCTTGCTTCAACTGCTGCTTTTTCCCAGGCAAGAACCAATGAAGATGAACTTTCGGTCTTATAACAATTTATCGTATTATCGGAGATTTCCAATTTATCTTTCTCAAAGTATTTAGGTATTCTTTGTATGTATGGTTTTTTATAAGAAGTATCGATCTCTAAATTGGTGTAAGTGAATAAACCGAAGAAATAACCAAGTGTTTCTATGGAAGCCACAAGTTCAAGTGAATTATAGATCTGCTCTGTTTTTTGTGGTGAAGAACTTACATTTAATTTAAATTCTGTAGCATTCGACATAAGTGTGTTATCACTGGAAGTAGCTGCATATTTTTCTATTGTATAGGAAGCATTATTTCTACTTTCCATCACTGCTGCCATCTGTTTTGCAGCTTCCTGCATTTCATCAAAATTCATACTTTTCTGGGAAATTCCAACTACAAAATTATCCGGTGTATTATGAATCCATTTTGGCAGTGGTGGGGTCTCAAATCTATCTTGTGCTTTCTGCCGATAGATTTGATTTTGTGTTGCACAGCTAACAATTATTAAAATTGATAGTATTAGAATTAATATTTTTCCCATTTTCGCTCCTATCAACTTATCCCATAACTCCTTTGGAGCATTAGACAAGTTTACAGACTTGGCACAAGCTAACAGGTCTTGTGTTAAGTCGATTTTGATCTCTTCTTTTTTTTATTTTTTTTTAAATACACAAGAAGTGAAGTTACGTCAATATGGTTTACTCCCGGGATCCTGGATGCCTGTCCCAAAGAAGTTGGTTTAATCTTATTTAGTTTTTCTCTCGCTTCATAAGCGATTGATTCGATCTTCATATAATCGATATCGGTTGGAATTTCAGAATGCTCCATTTTCTCGAATTTATCAATTTCTGCCATTTGTCTCTTAATATAACCTTCATATTTTATATTTAATGAAATTCTATTTTGGATGTCGTTTGTAACATCTTCGGGGATTTTATATCCAAATTTTGTGAGATCAGAAAATGATATTTCAGGACGCTTAAGAATTTTTTCATATTTCATTGGTTCTTTGAGTTTTGGATGTTTATTTGAAGCAGTTGCTTTCAAATATTTCATTTCCCTATTAAATATTTTTTTCATTGTTAAGAATATCTGCCAGCGCACATCACTTACTAATCCCAGTTTATAACCGATCGGCATTAATCTTTCATCTGCATTATCCTGACGTAGGAATAATCTATATTCGGCACGGGAAGTAAATAGTCGGTAAGGTTCATTTGTTCCCTTTGTCACCAGATCATCCAGAAGAACACCTAAATATGATTGTGATCTATCAAATATCATTGGCTTCTTTTTATCCAAAGAAAGAACCGCATTAATTCCAGCTGCAAGTCCTTGAGCTCCTGCTTCTTCATAGCCGGAAGTTCCATTGATCTGTCCTGCCAGATATAAACCCGTAACAACTTTTGTTTCCATTGTTGCTTTTATCTCATCCGGAATCACGTAATCATATTCTATAGCATAACCATAACGGATTATAGAAGCATTGTGCAAACCCGGAATGGAGTGGATCATTTTTTTTTGAATATCAGGTGGAAGGCTATTGGATGTGCCATTTACATAAGCTTCAAATGTGTCTGCACCTTCCGGTTCTATAAAAACATGATGTCGATCTTTCCCTGAAAATTTGACTACTTTATCTTCGATAGAAGGACAATACCTCGGTCCAATTCCGCTTATATATCCACCATAAAGTGAAGATTTTTCAAGGTTGGAATTAATTATTTTATGAGTTTCCGGATTTGTGAAAGTAAGGTAACAGCTTACATCATTTTTTAAAACAATATCTCTGTAATATGAGAATCCTTGCGGATTTTCATCTCCCGGTTGTTCTTCAACCTGATTCATATTCACAGTTCGCAAATCAATTCTGGGCGGAGTCCCTGTTTTGAATCTTGCCAGTTTCAATCCTATTTTTGCAAGTGAATCTGACAATTTATTTGAAGCAGGTTCACCTGCTCTGCCGGCGCTTATATTTACGTTACCAATATGAACAAGCCCCTTTAAAAATGTACCGTTTGCCAAAATAACTTTTGGTGCAAAATATTCTTCTCCCAGATTGGAACGTACTCCTTTCACTGTTTTGTTTTCTCTATCCAGAATTATTTCATCGATCATTGATTCTACAATATCGAGGTTATCCTGATTCTCTAATGCACGATACATAACTGCTGAGTATTGCATTCGGTCATTTTGCGATCTTGGTGCCCAAACTGCCGGTCCTTTTTTTCTATTCAACATTCTGAACTGAATACCGGTAAGATCTGCGACTCTGGCAAGCTCGCCACCCAGCGCATCGATCTCTCTAGCAAGATGCCCTTTAGCCGGTCCTCCCATTGAAGGATTACAGCTCATACGCCCGATGGTCTCTATTTTTATCACAAAGATAAGAGTGCGCGCTCCCATTCTGGCAGCGGCAAGTGCTGCTTCTATTCCTGCATGACCGGCACCAACAACAACTACATCATATTTATTCATAATTTCCAAATGTTGATTATACTCTTAAGTGTCAAGATAGTTCAAGTTTAGTGCTTTTTTTGATTTGACAAGGAAACCATAGTTTAAAGTTTAGAAAGCTGATGCTTTACACGAGATTAAGTATGATTATGAATTGGTTTCTATCAATTATAATTTAGAGAATTAGGAGTTTAAAAAAATATGGTTAAGCAAAAAAGAACAGCGATAAACCCAAGAAGAGATGAGGATTATCCAGGCTGGTATCAGGAAGTGATAAAAGCTGCCGATATGGCAGAAAGCAGTGATGTTCGCGGATGCATGGTGATCAAGCCTTGGGGATATGCAATTTGGGAAAATATCCAAAAAAACTTAGATATTATGTTCAAAGATACAGGGCATGTTAATGCCTACTTCCCGCTTTTTATTCCAAAGAGTTTTTTTGAAAAAGAAGCCGAACATGTGGAAGGCTTTGCCAAAGAATGTGCTGTGGTTACACATACAAGATTAGAGGATGATGGAAAAGGCGGATTAAAGCCTGCCGGAAAATTAACTGAAGAACTTATCGTTCGTCCTACCAGTGAAACCATTATTGGAGCATCTTTCAGTAAATGGATAAATTCTTATCGAGACCTACCCTTACTCATAAATCAATGGGCAAACGTTGTTAGATGGGAAATGCGAACTCGCTTATTTTTGCGTACAACAGAATTTTTATGGCAAGAGGGACACACAGCTCATGAAACCAAGAAAGATGCGATGGAAGAAACTTTTAAGATGTTAAACGTATATGCTGAGTTCGCAGAAAAATTCCTTGCTATGCCGGTAATAATAGGTGAAAAAACCGAATCTGAAAGATTCCCTGGAGCTTTAAGTACCTTCTCAATTGAAGCAATGATGCAGGATAAAAAAGCTCTTCAATCCGGCACATCCCATTTCTTAGGATTAAATTTTGCGAAAGCTTCCAATATAAAATTCCAAAACAAAGATGGAAAAGAAGAATTTGCATGGACTACATCATGGGGAGTTTCTACCAGGCTAATTGGAGCACTAATTATGGCTCATAGTGACGATGACGGATTGGTACTCCCACCAAAAATTGCACCTTCGCATATTGTTATGGTTCCAATTTATAGAACAGAAGAAGAGCGTGTAAAAGTTATGGCTTTCATTGATGAACTAATCTCAAAAATTAAGAAATTGAGATACAATGAGGAGAAGATTCGATATCAAATTGATGATCGAGATATGCGTGGCGGTGAAAAACTTTGGGATTGGATAAAAAAAGGTGTTCCTATTAGACTTGAGATCGGACCTCGTGATATTCAGAATAACTCTGTCTTTATGGGCAGAAGAGATAAAGACGCAAAAGATAAAACCGGAATGAAGGCTGATGATTTTGTAAATGATCTTACAAATATTCTCGATGATATTCAACAAAACATCTTTGATAAAGCACTAAAATTCCGTAAGGAGAACACAATAAATATTGATGATAAAGATGAATTCTATAAATTTTTTACACCAAAAGATAGAAGCAATCCTGAAATCCATGGAGGATTTGCAATGGGTCACTGGTGTGGAAATCCTGAGTGTGAAGAGAGGATCAAGGATGATTTGAAAGTAACGATCCGTTGCATTCCTATTAACGAAAAGGAAGAGACGGGTAAATGTATTTCTTGCGGAAAAGAGAGTAAAAAACGCGTGGTTTTTGCGAAGGCATATTAATGAATTTTTATATTAACAAAGGCGACGAAATAGAATTATTCAAACTTCTAAAAGCTGCCGGTATATGTGATTATTATAGTGATATCCGTCATTTTATTAAGGATGGCCTGGTTAAAGTTAATGGAGAGATTAACAAACTTAAACATACCATGATAAAGATTGGTGATCTGGTTGAGTATAAAGAATACAAGATCGATATTATTGAGAGTAGACCCAAAGGTGAGCAAAGAGAAGAAAGAAAACAAATCTCAAAAGAGCAAAGACCACACTCTCAACGTGTTCAACATGGTAGATTTAGATCATGGCGACCCAAACCAATTGAATTAGAAAACGAACTTGAAAATGAGATTTACACAATATCACAAAAATTGCACGATAAATTGTTATATAAAAAGCTCACACTTTCACTTGCAGAATCTTGTACGGGTGGGATGATACAAGAAATGATCACCTCAAATTCCGGTGCATCAGAATATTTCATGGGTGGAGTTGTAAGTTACTCAAATCAGGCAAAAATTAATGTTCTAAATGTAAAATCAGAAATTATTAATAAATTCGGTGCAGTATCCAAAGAGACTGCAATAGAAATGGTTAAGGGTGCAAAAACAATTTTTGGAACAGATATTTCCGCTTCAATTACTGGTATAGCCGGTCCTTCTGGAGGAACTCCAGAAAAGCCTGTCGGCACGATCCATATTGCTGTTTCTATTAACAATAAAATAATTAGCAGGAAACTATCTCTTTCTGGGAATCGAGAGAATATTAGAAAAAAATCAACTCTAATATTATTTAAGCTGCTTTTAGAGAATATATAATTCTTGCCAAAAAAACAATAGTCACTTGTTTTAAACTCAAACTAAATTTGGAGACTTGAATGTATAAAATTGTGTTGGTAATGTTATTGATAGTTACCTCAAATTTGATTTTTGCTAATAATTTTGAAGTAATTAGTCAAACCGAAAACGAACTGATCGTTAAATTCATTTTACCTGAATTTGATAGGGAAATAATCTCAACAAAATTTGGATCTTTCAATAAGATAATTTGTGCTGATGCGTTATATCCGGTTGAAGGTGGATATCCATTGTTACCCTTCTTCACCGAGATCATAGGACTGCCGATTGATGGAGATGCTTCCTTTTATATTATTGAGAAAAAACAAAAGACTATACGTAATTTCAAAGTATATCCAGTAGAAAAGATCGTACCTGCCGAGGCTTCAATTAACTATCAATTCTATATGGAAAAAAGTATTTACAATTCATCTGCAATTTATCCTGCTAAAATTATAGAAAAAGGATCTCCTGCTTATATCGGTGACAGATATTTTATGGGATTCAATATTCATCCTTTTCAATACAGGGCAAAGAATGCCGAACTTTTAATAACTGAAGAGCTAACGTTGCATATTAATATTATTGGCAACAAAAGCAGAAGCATTTCACAGGGTGAAAACTACATTGATAAAATTGCTAACTCATTCTTTTTAAATAATATTTACTCTAGTAATTGGAGAAAAGAAAAACAGAAATCGGGATATATTCCACCCAGAGAAGGTGATGAAGTAAATGAACTTCGAATTATCGTGGCTGAAGAGGGAATTTATAAAATAAGCTATGAGTATATTATGGAAACACTGGCAGCTCTGGATTTTCCAATTGAATATGAAATGACTTTTGACTGGGATGATATAGATCCTCGAAATCTGGAATTAACCTGTATGGGTAATCAGGTTCCAATACATTTTGTGGGTGCTGCAGATGGTTCTTTTGATCAGGGAGATTACTTTGAGTTTTATGGAGATATCCATTATGGTAAAAATCATTATTATGATGATTACACATCTGAGAATTCTTATTATTTAACATTATTAGATCACCCGGGAAGCAGAATGGCAGTTGAAAATGGTGGTTTGGGTAATATCAACCCAGGACATTTCACAATTCCCGAATCATATCAACAAACCATACATTTCGAAGAGCAGAACTCAAAAGATCATCTTGGTGCACAATATCTCTGGAATACTCATGATTTCTACCGTGAAGATATCTGGTTCTGGGATAGAATTTATTCCCCATCTTTAGAGATATATCCATTTGAACTTCAATATCCTGATCAGCGCCCCACAAAAAGATTTACAGCACAAGCATGTCTTTTCAGCGTTACATTTAATGAAGATAATTATTCTCAAATAAACCACTCTGCACAGATCAACATCAATTCCTCGCAGATTGATCAGCATGAATGGAACGGACAATCTGAACAAATGTTTGATAATTTAAGTAATCCAATACACAATAGCTATTTATTTCATGGTGAGAATAGTTTATACGTAAGTCTTCCGGGAATCTCCGGCATAGAAAATCAGCAGGTTATGCTTGATTACTTTAATGTAACATATTGGCGTGAATATAGAACTGATACTGATAAATTGAAATTCACCGAACCTCAAGATGAAGATTTAGGGTTATTCCAATTTGAACTAAATAATTTTTCTACTGATCAAGTCTCAGTTTATAAATTGGGAACTAGTTTTATGGAAAACATACATGTTGTATCTTTCCTGGGTAATGGAGCTCCACCTTTTAAAATATCATTTCAAGATAGTTTGATCAACCATAATACAGAATACTTTGCAGTTACAGAAGAAATGAAAAGACAACCTGTTAAAATTCTTCCAAATATTCCTTCCAATTTAAGATCACAAACAAACTTTGCTAAATATATTGTAATAACAACAACCGATTTTATAGAAGATGAATCTTTATTGCAATTCAAACAAACATGGGAAAATCAGGGTAAGATCGTGAAGATAGTAAGCCTTCAGGATATATTTGATGAATTTAATTACGGCATCCGTTCTGCACAAGCAATCAAAGATTTTATTCAATATGCATATAATAATTGGAGTGGATCTGGTGTTACTCATGTTCTGTTTATGGGAGATGGAATAACTGATGAAAGAGATAATAGCCCCAGTCGCGAATTTAATCTCATTCCGTTTAAGAACGTTTGGGTTGAATATTGGGGTGCTATCGCCAGCGATAACTGGCTTGGGTGTATTGTTGGTGATGATCTGGTCTCAGATGTTGCAATAGGCCGTATTAATATTTGGAATGAAAGTCAGATAGAAGACGTTGTTAACAAAACAATTCAATACGTAGAGCAACCGAATTTTCAAGATCTCTGGCATAGTCATGTTACACTTGCTGCTGGTGGAAATCCAGGTGAAGGTTCTACTTTCGCTGATCAGTCAGAAATAATTCGTTCAATGTGGATACCGGATGATTATAATGTAAGTCGTGTTTATTGTAATACTAACGGGTTACCAGATTCATACGCCGGTAATACTACCGACCTTATTAGTAATATTAATGATGGAACAATTTACCTGCAATTCATGGGTCACGGCGGTGGTCATATTTGGGCAGATTACAATCTTTTAAATATTGCGGATATTGCAACTTTCAATAATGATAACTTCCCTTTAGTAGCCAGCCTTTCATGTTATGGTTCTGCTTTTAATACACCTCAAAGCTCCTGTATTGGAGAGGAATTGATCTTGCGTCCAAATCGTGGTGCGATCGGACATGTTGGTTTTACCGGATATGGTTATCTCTATGCAGATCTAGCCATCAGCAAACACCTTACAGAAGCTATTTTTGACAAACAGATACCTTCGATTGGAGAGATTGCAAATTTCACAAAAGCTAAATTCTTTGCTTCCTATAATTTTTCCGGTGTTGGAGTAGCACTTACACATGGTTTTGCTCTTCTGGGTGATCCAATGATCCAACTTGTTTTGCCATATGACCAGAAACAAGTTGATCTAAATAATTATAATCTTGTTGAGGGAGACACTTTAGTAATAAGCTCTTATGTTGGTCCACAGATAAGCAATGGAAAATTTGTAGTTTTTGATGAAGATGACTCCCAACTTCCATTAGATCAATATTATCCTTTAGAGATGCCGGCAATAAATGATACACTTTCAGTTTCTGATTTTATTGTTCCGGATAACAATAACTCAATTTATACCCAATATGTAAAAATATTTGCTTATGGTGAAGATGGTGAGATTACCGGTATTACAAATTTCACTGTAGGTCAATCTGCAATGGTTAATCTTGAGATCATCCCCGATCCTCCTGAAGATGGTGATCCAATAAATATCCATGCTGACTTCTTCGATGAACATGGATTGGCAGATATCTATTTCGTGCTGGAAAGTGATCTCTCTACAATAGAGATGCTCAATATAGAAGAACATACATATGAATTAGAAAACCCTCTCCCCGCACACTCTGCTGGAGATGTAATCAACTTCCATTTTAAAATATTTGATACTATTGGAGATTCTACTATCACTAACTCTGAAACCATCATTGTGGCTGGTCCAGATCTTGTAATGGAACATTTTGAACTTGCGGAATTTGAAAATGCGCCTGCGGCAAAAGTTCTTATCCGTAATTCCGGTTCTATAGAAGCTGGCTCATGTAATTTAAAATTATACTCATACGATTCTCAAAATGATCCTCCGTTAATATTATTAACAACAATTCAAATAAATCCTTTTGCTGTTCTGGAAAACAGGTGGGAATATATTCCTATACCTTTATTGAATGAAGAGATAGCATTTATGACAATTGTTAATGAAAATGAAGAATCTTTTGCTGAGATCAATATTTCGAATAATACTATTGAATCTGATAATTATTTGATCAATATGTTCGAGGTTGGAAATTCCGATTCATTGCTTACGGTACAAAGCCTTGATGAAAACATGATTTGTGAATTTCCCCAAAATTTTCTTGCTGAACCTGCAATTTTCTACATAAATTCAATCACTACAGAAGAGCCAATAGATCAACCGGATATCAAAGAGATCTTGCCGGCAAATGAAACCAATTCATTCTGTTATGAGATTGGAACTCTTGATGAATCCTGTCTGGCAGACTCTATTGGTCATTTCCAAAACAATAAATCTATCGCCCTTACATTCAGCTATGATCCTGCAGATTCACTTACACAAGCCATGGAGATGGAAGGTAATTTTAATATTTATAGATGGGAAAGTGAATTTAATAAATGGATAAGATATGGTGGTTTAACAGATTCGGTAGCAAATACTGTTACCTATGAAGTAAATAGAATTGGAGTTTATTCCATCTTGCAAAACAATGATGATCAGGCTCCATATATTGAAGCAAATGTTGAAGGGCAGGAATATACACAAACTTTAAATTCTAGTCCCGGACAAGAATTTACTCATGGTGGATATATCTCTAAAGATGGTGTGATCTCTTTTGTCTTGATGGACGCTAATGGAATTGATGTGTTTGAGAATAGCATAACGCTTTATCTTTCTGATGGTACAGATGTTACTGAAATTGGGAGCAATGAATATGCGTTAACTATAACTCCCGGAAACCTCAATCAAATCCCACTTAAATATCAGCTAAATAATCTTACAGAAGGAACATATTATATTACTTTAGAATGCCATGACGTTAACGGAAATGAGGAAAATCTGGAAATTGAATTCATAGTAAATGATAAGTTTGATATTATGAATTTTGCAAATTATCCTAATCCGGTTAAAACTGCAACGGTTAATCAAAACAATTCAGGTAGAACCAGATTCACCTACGTTCTTACGGACGATGCCGACAAAGTTAATATAAAAATATATACAGTTAGCGGAAGGTTGATCAAAACATTTAAAGATCTTCCCTCATCAGTAGGATATCATGAATATCCACGAGGTCCTCTCGGTTGGGATTGCCGAGATAAAGAAGGATACTTTTTGGCAAATGGTGTATATTTCTATCGAATAACTGCAACTAAGGGTAATAAGAAAATTGAGAAAACACAGAAAATGGCAATCTTAAAATAGGTAAAAAAATATGAAAAAAATAATTATACTTTTAGTGGTATTACTTATATCGCTCTCTCTTTCAGCAGGAAGATATGCTGGTGATTTTATGGTAATAGGT
>JAYEKK010000188.1:0-11046 GCA_034660955.1 Candidatus Cloacimonadota bacterium
GATAGAAACCATTCGGAAGGTTTCTTTAAAACGTATAACTCACTTTCATATATGCCTGCTTATAATCGGTGATATATTCCTGATCAATTTCATCTTGAGCAGTTTTATAGCCAAGATACAAATTGCAATTATCCTTGAATTCAAACCGTAGATTGGAAAAAAAACCGAGAGTGGCAGGTTGACCATAATCTTCATTATTAATATAACGCAAACCGTTTGTGAGAGAAAGTTTATTGGAAAAATTGATCGTCAAATCAGCATTACCGATCCAATATTCATCATCCTTTTCACAATCAGTCGGAAAATTAAAATACTTTTGTCCTTGAGCAGAGATATTATAAGAAAGGTTATTCCCGATATTTCCCCAAAATGATATGTGGATTTTGTTTTTTTTGTATGTATCGAAAAGTTCATAAACGAGAGAATGACCTTTGTGGAAAGTGATCCAGGCACCTAACCAGGAAAAATACCAGGTTTTAAAACTCACAGTAAAATTATCCCAGGTATAAACAGAATCATTAAGACTTTTCTGCTCGACATTTGCATTGATACTAATATTTATTTTATGAGGTGTATTTACCCAGAAATTCAAACCGCCATTTTGTTCGAGCAGTTCTTTATCTTCATTCATAAATGCTTTATGAAGCCAAATACTCGAACCAAAGCTTTTTATGATCTTTCCATTCGGATCACTGTATTGCCAGGCATTTGCATTTAATGAAGTAAAATCTGTTTCAAAAACTCGTCCCATATCTGCTTTATAATTTTTGCTCATCCGAGCACCGCTCAATGACCAATTTACATCACTCTTTTTCCCGTTATATCCGCAATACACAGCATATCCTTTTTCATTTTCAATACCGGATTCATCTTTCAAAGTGAAATCTATCTCGCTCCAAACAGATTGGTTTTTCATAAATTCCCAAATTGGATTTATTACCAGTACTTCATTGTGATAATCTTTGCTCATCCTGTTCAGCAACGTCATTTGAATGGAAAGATTTCCCAATTTCGGTTTAAATGCTAACATATTGTAAAAATCATTTGAATTCAAAATCTCATCATCTTCCGTAACCTCTTTATCCATCGCAGATAGAAAACCGTAAGAAAAGTTCTCCGAATTTCCAGAAAGTTTAATAGCATATTGCGGCTGTATGATATGTCGGGAATAAAATAAATTGCTTTCTACTCCAAAGACATCTAAATCTTCGATAAAGAAATAACGGTTTTCCTCGAAATGCGGAGCGTATTGAACATTGAAATTATCTTCCGCAGAATCCATTGGAATATCAGAATAATCAGGATTGAAACTGACTTTAACCTTGGTTGCAGAAGAGGGATTATAAGAGAAATCCAATCCAATATTTTCAGGGTCAAAGGAATCTGTTTCTTCTATAAGATCATATTTCTTAATGAAATACGGCGTGATCCGGTAATTCTTGTTTTTGGAAAGTTCCTCATTTATAGTGACATCATAAGCTGTACGAAAATAGTCTTTTCCCATTTTTGTTAAACCATAAGGGATGGAATAGTATTCATCATCTTTTTGGAAATATCGAGTTAAAATGATTTTCCATTTATATGGTGGACTACCAAAAAACCGCATATCCTTAAACGGAATCTTCATCGAACTTATCCATAAATTATCGGAAAGAATACTTTCGTATTTATAATTACTATTCCAGCTTGCTTCTTGATCCATATCAGATTTTCGAATACTATCATATTTATTCCCAAGCGGATTTGAGTAAAACATATAAGCATAATAATTCTTTACGTCAGTAATGATCTGAATTCTAAAGAAATCACATTCAGCCCATTCATCAGTATTTGCGAATTTTCCTTTTTCAAAATTCTCATCGATTTCTGCTTCGCAAAGCACATATAGATTCTCTTTATCGTGCCAAAGCCACACATCGGTTTGTAAAGGTATTGCAAGCGAATCATCTGGTGCAACTCGCACGAAATCCGATAGATGATTAGTTTCTGTTTTCAATTCTGTTTGCGAATATGGTATTGTGATCGCATTGAGAATTATTGCTGCAAAAATTAGAATTAATATTACAATTTTCTTTTTCATTTATTATTTCCTATTATCTTTCACAGACAGGAGTGTCTGTGCTACTTTTTATCTCGTTTTCAAGTTTTTTCTCAAAATCAGAATTTTGAGTTACTTTTATCCTGTTCATCTTGTTATGTTTTTTCATTTATTATTTTTTAACGTTCATATTCATTTTTCACGGACAGGAGTGTCCGTGCTACTTCTTTCATTTTCCAATTCCTTTTTCAAATGTTTCCTCACAGCTTTACGTCCTTTTCTTTTGAACCAGCGTTTGCTGGTTGTATGTGCTTCATCGGGATGAGCTGGACGCTTTCGCGTGTATAATTTCTTTGAACTCTTTTTCATGATCTCATCTATCAAGATTGATTTCTTTTTGTGCAAGCTTTTTACAGAGATAACGATCATGGCTCACAAATATAATCGTTCCGTTGAATCCTATCAATGCATCTTCCAAAGCTTCTCTCGCTACAATTTCCAGATGGTTAGTCGGTTCATCCAAAAGCAGAACATTAGCATCCGAAATAATGATCTTAGCTAACGCTACTTTGCTGCGCTCTCCAATGCTCAGGCTTTCAATCTTCTGATAAACTTTATCTTTGCGAAGATTCAAGCTGCCAAGAATCATTCTGGCATGAGCTTGCTTGGTCATATCACCTGAGATCAATTCTTCCAGGATGGTTTTGTTCAAATCCAATTCCTCGATCTCCTGAGCATAATAGCCGATCCTAACTTGCGGTGACCAGAAAAAATCACCACTAAATTCAGAGATTTTTTGTATCAATATTTTTAGCAGGGTAGATTTGCCCGAACCGTTCTTTCCGCTGATCAAGACATTTGAACCGGTTTCTACAGAAAAACTTAAATCGCTGAAAACAAGCTTCTCACCGTACATTTTAGCTAGATTTTCCACTTTTAATATGGTTCGAACTTTCAACTCTGAATTTTCAAATTGTATCTCTCGTTTCTTTTCGATCCATGGTTTTTCCTCTTCTGCTTTTTTGATTTCTTTGTTGAGTCTTGTTTCCACTGCTTTTGCTCTACGCATCGCATCTTTAGCCGGATTAATGATTGTTTCATAAACCGGAGCATAACCTTCTTTTCCTGTTTGTGCCTGATGACTTACAGCCCAGTCTTTTCGATCGGTAAATGCTTTTTTCAATTTTTTGATCTTTTTTTGTGCATTTTCGTATTGATGAATTTTTCGCTGGAATTCTTCATCTTTTTCTTTGCGATAGAACGAATAATCCCCAGAAAATATTGAGATAGTCTTATCCTCCATTTCCCAGATTTCTTGAATGCAGTTATCCAGAAACTTTCGGTCGTGACTGATTACGATAAATGGAATATTGATTTTGTTTAAATAAGATTCCAGCCATTCCAAGGTCTGCATATCAAGATGATTTGTCGGTTCATCCAGAAGTAGTAGATCAGGTTCATCTAACATAATTCGGCAGAAAGCTATTTTAGTTTTTTCTCCACCACTCAATGTACTTACTTTTCTATTTAGAAAGGTTGCATCCAGACTAAATTGAGACATAACTTTTTGAAAGAAAATATCAAATTTATAACCACCGAAAGTATCAAAATCTGCCACGATCTTAACCATTTCTGCTTCTCCGAATTGTTCCAGCTTTTCCATTTTCTTTTTCAAGTTGAAAAGCCTTGGTTTAAGCATCCAGAGAAAATCCTGGACTATCAGATCATCAGGAATAACCACTTCCTGCGGAAGATAGCCTATCCTGAGTTCAGGTTGAAAATATATTCCACCCGTTATAGGTTTCTGCTTCTGCAATAGAATTGAAAATAAAGTTGATTTTCCACAACCGTTCTTTCCAATCAACCCTGCTTTTGTGTTCGATCCGATTCCCAGAGAGAGTTCTTCAAATAGATTCTCTACCTGATCTTCATAACAAAATGTTATATTTCCTGCTTTTATAAGTGCCATATTTTCCTAATTCTATTTTATCGTTAATCCCATCACAATTTCGTTATTGAACATTTCACCATTAGGTTCAAAGCCAAAGCTGCGATAAAATCTTTCTGATCATCAGCCACTTCCAGTTTCATGACAACAATTATGTTGTCTTTTGCTATCGGTTCTAATTCAACTTTCATACATTTATCCTCTTTTTCAACCATTCGCAAGGTCTTCGGCCATTGCGAAGGTTTATACAATGTACCTTTCAAATTCATGTATATCTTCCTGATTGATAATAGCAGTGATCTGAATACCTTCTTCTAAGTATTCTATCGATTCTACCTGTCCTAATTTATGCAAAAGATTAATAGCTTTCTGTTCAGTGTGTGGGATTAGTAAAATATACTTATCTGCATTATGAAGTTTATCATCAACCTTTTGCAGAAGCTCTTCTATATTCACACCTTTTTTGGCAGAAATAGAAATCGAATCTTCATGAGCTTTCAAATAGAATTTCAGTTTAATCAAGTCAGCTTCATCTGATTTATTTAAAACCATCATCTGTGGAATATTTTCGGCTTTGATCTGCATAAGAACTTTCTGCACCTCCTCTATGTAACTTGGAAAAAGATCATCTGCAGAGTCTATTACATGCAGCAACAGATCAGCATCTACCACATCTTTAAGGGTAGCTCTAAATGATGCTACCAAATGATGTGGAAGATCAGAAATAAATCCTACTGTATCAGACAAGATCATATTCCGTCCTTTGGAAAGTGAAAGCTTTCGCGAGGTGCTGGACAATGTAGCAAACAGTTTATCTTCCACCAATATTCCGGCATCTGTAAGCCGATTGAAAAGTGTTGATTTACCGGCATTTGTATAACCCACGAGACACACTTTTTTCACATTTTCTCTTTGTTTACTTTGTGTCTCTTTATGTAAAAATACTTTCTGTAATTCAGCTTTCACTTTGGCAATTTCCCTTCGAATTATCCTTTTATCGATCTCTATCTGCTTCTCACCCATTCCCCGACCGGTCCCGCTACTTCCTGCAGCTTGACCTTTTTCACGGTCCAGATGGCTCCAAAGTCTTTTAAGACGTGGAAGTTGATACTGTAACTCAGCTAACTTAACTTGAAGCTGAGCCTCTTTAGTTCTGGCATGATTATGAAAAATATTCAATATCACTTCAGTTCTATCAATTGCATCCATCTCGAATTCTTTTTCGGTGTTTCTACCCTGGCTTGGAGAAAGCTCATTATCAAAGATGATCAAACCTGGATTCTCTTCTTTAGTTTCAATAATTGCTTCTGCTAGAAAGCCCTTTCCAGCATAATATGCTTTATCAGGTTTCTGTCTTTTCTGAATAAACTTTCCGACAACTTCCACTCCGGCTGTATCAGCCAGACGTGCAAGTTCATCCAAAGAAGTTCTCTTCTTATCGTAATCTTTTGGGTGTAAACAAACACCCACCAAAATTGCTTTATTTATATCTAATATTCGTCCCATACTACCTCTTTTATTTGAACCTTGTCAGGATTTCTTACCCTAAACTTCCTACTTAATCCTGCTAAGGTTTCTTTCACTTTCTATCTCCAAACCTTGACATTGCCAATAGAAAGAATCATTGTAAGAAGCGATGGCAAGGTCTAATCTCCGATCCCACGCAGAGCATTAGAACCAGAATAATATTATATCCACCACTCAGTTTCCGGTGTAAGAGCCTGTGGCTTTCTCTTTTCTTCCAGAATCCAATCATGAACCAGATTTGCAGTATATTCCATTTCATTCTTGGTTGTGTCTATTATTTTCACATCCCAGCGTTTATCTCCTTTCTGCCAGTTTGTCCATCTCTTCCAACCAAATTCAGGAAGCTCTTTATCAACGACTACTCGCTGTTCCCATTGCGGATCGTGAGCATGCATGCGATGAAAAACTGCCCAGCAGAGTGTATCCATGCAGAGTGGCCATTCTTTAAGCTGAACTCTTGCTAAATATCTTTCAACTCTCACAAAATCGTGACAATCCAGCACACAACACTTGATACCATCCAGTTTAATAGCAGATGGACAAGCTAAAATTTCTCCAAGAGGACTGTGAGCTGAAAGCAAGAAATCTTTTCCTTGCTCTTGTGCTTTTAAAGCTTTCTTGATCCAATCTTCATTCACCATTCTCCTACTGGTTCCATCTTTAACCGGTGTTTCATCAAAATCTTGACACTCAAAATTTTCAAGTTTATCATTTAACATTTTCACTGTAGTAGTCTTTCCAGTTGCGGCTGCACCACTTATTAAAAATAACATATATTTCTCCTCAATACTTTTTTAGATCCCGGTTCCCACACCGAAATGCAGGAACCGGAACGTGTTATCCGGCTAACTGCCGAACCTCTTTGTAAATTCTGTCATTATTACACCTCCTTGCTGATGTTTACAATCATCAGACTCATTTTTTTCCGGAAAGACTCGACTTCCTCGCATGCAGGGAGTTGAGAATTTCCTCATTTGGAAGTCCGCTTTCGCTTTGCTCCGGTGAACTCCCATCTTCACTTTATGCATTCAATACAATACTTTCTTGTTCATCCATGAACTGATTTGTATAAAGGTTATAATAGTAACCTTTTTGTTTGATCAATTCTTTATGATTTCCATGTTCACTGATCTTGCCATTTCTTATTACTAAAATGCGATCTGCCGAGCGAATTGTGGAAAGACGATGAGCTATAATGAAGCTGGTTCTTCCTTCCAAAACTGTATGGATCGCCTTCTGAATGAGCTGCTCTGTTTCGGTATCTACAGAAGAAGTAGCTTCATCCAACACAAAAATGCGAGGATCAGCCAAAATTGCTCGCGCGAAGGAGATAAGCTGTTTTTCTCCTGTAGAGAGCTTAGCTCCACCTTCTCCAACTTCAGAGTCATATCCTTTTTCCATCTTCATGATAAATTGGTGAGCATCAACCAATTTGGCAGCTTCAATGATCTCATCATCAACAGCATCTAATCTTCCATAAGTTATATTCTCTTTTATAGAACCACTGAAAAGATGAGGAGTCTGTAGTACATAACCCAGGTTGGAATGTAACCACAACATTGAACGCTCTCTGTAGTCCACATCATCGATCTTTATCAAGCCTTCTGTCGGCTCATAAAAACGGCAAGCCAGGTTTACAAGTGTACTTTTTCCTGAACCGGTCTCTCCCACCAGGGCTATTGTTTCTCCTGCTTTTATTTCAAGCTTGAAGTTTTCTAAGATATTTTCACCTTCTTTGTAACTGAAGGTAACGTTTTCAAAAGTAATTCTTCCTTCGATCTCAGGCCAATTTTCCTGCTTCATTTTCATGATGCTTCCAAACTCTCGAGTCACCTGTGAGTTATCTTTAATCTGTGGAACTTCATCTATCATCGAGAAAATGCGTTCTGCTGATGCTTGAGCATTCTGCAGTTCAGCAAATACCCGCGCCATTTCTCTAAGTGGTTCAAAAAATTGCACTGAATAGGAAATAAATGCAACCAAAGTACCATATGTGACAACTTGCATCATCACACCTTCTCCACCAAACCAGAGGGCAAGACCTGTTCCAATACTTCCCAGAGTTAAAACTGCAGGCAAATAGAGTGACGAAAATATTGCAGCTCTTACAGAAGAGCGATACATTTGTGATGTGTGAACTTGAAATTCTCTCAAATTTTCTGATTCCCGTACTAATGTTTTGGTTGTTTTAGCTCCCGAGATCCCTTCATTAAAAGCTCCGGTTATTTTGGAATTTGTTTTCCTCACTTTTCTATAAGCTTTCAAAATCAACTTTTGGAAATATATACTCATCACTACCAAAACAGGTACAACAGTCAGTGTGATCAAAGCAAGTTTCAAATTCAAGATCAGCATCATTACTGCTATCAGGATCATCAGTGATCCACCCCAAACCATATCTACCAATCCCCAGGATATAAAGCTTCCCAGACGTTGACTATCAGAAGTCATGCGAGCCATCAGCCAACCAACCGGTGTTTTATCATAATAGTTGAATGATAACTCTTGCAGATGCAGAAATCCTTTCTTCCTGATATCATAAGTAAGATACATTTCTATCTTTCCGGCTATATCAATGAAGAAGAAAATGTTCAATGCCTGAATTGCGACTAACCCAAGAAATATAAGTCCATACCACATTATCCCATCTGTGTTACCGGGGATCACATAATTATCGATCGCATACCTGCTCATCAGCGGAAATAATACATCTACTCCAGCTAAAGCAAGCATGAAAAATCCCAGAAGTATCATCTTCTTTTTATAAGGCTTGCAGAATTTTAACAATTTCTTCCACAAAGCCAGATCAAATCTTTTACTATATTCTTTTTCTTCAAATGCACTACGCATAATTTATCCTTTTATTTGACTGTCACACTGAGTGGATCAGCGAAAGCTGATCGTATCGAAGTGTTGAAATACAATTAATTTCTTCACTATCCTTCGATACTTGGCTAAAGCCAAACTCAGGATGACATTTATCAAATTCCTTAACTGATTTTAAGTTTTTCATTATTATCCATGGATTCTGTTAATCCTTCTTCTTTTAATTCCAGCTCCTCTTCCAATGAGTTCTGGATTGCCCAGACTCGTTTGTACAAACCATCTCGTTCAATGAGCTCCAGATGTGTTCCCTGCTGAACAATTTTACCCTCATCAAGAACAAGGATCATATCAGCTTCTGCCAGAGTAATGAGACGATGCGAGATGATGAATGTAGTTGCCTTATTTTCTAACTTCTTCAATCTCCTTCGAATCGCTGCATCAGTTTCGGTATCAACCGCACTCAAACTATCATCAAAAATAAGGATCGGGCTGCCATTGATTATCGTTCTGGCAATTGCCACACGCTGTTTTTGTCCGCCGGAAAGTGTAACACCTTTTTCACCAACGGCTGTGCCGTATCCATCCTCAAAGCTTTTGATAACGTCGTGAACTGAAGCAATCTTTGCAGCTTTGAAAATTTCCTTTTCCTTAGTTTCATTCGTTGCCAGTCCAATATTGTCTTTCAATGTTTTGGAAAACAGAAAAGGTTCCTGCAGCACAATACCGATATTTTCACGCAAAACTCTTTTAGAAATCTTTTTCACATCTATTCCATCAATTTTAACCGAACCTTTTTGGTTATCATATAATCTGGGTAACAGACCAACCAGTGTTGATTTTCCTGATCCGGTGGGACCTAGAATTGCCACTGTTTGCCCTTTCTTAACTTTGAAAGATACATCTTCCAAAATTGGATGACCTTCTTCATAATAAAAACTCACATTTTTAAATTCAATGTTTCCCTCAATCTCAGCTTTGGAAATTCCTTCATCCAGATCTTCGATTGGTTCATCCAGAATTTCCTGAATACGCTCTATGGAAACCAAAGCTTTCCCCATATCAGTAAGCACTCTTCCTAATTGACGTACCGGCCAGAGCAGCATTCCCACATAAGAAGTAAAAGCCAGCAATGTTCCCAAAGTTATAATTCCTGATGCAGCCCAGTATGTTCCCAGAACGGTAACAGCTATAATTTGGATCAAGCTCAGAAAATCTGAAACCGACCAATACCAAGCTAGAAGTCTGATCAATTTGTAGGTTAGATCACGATATTCCACATTCCTTTCGTCGAATTTATCTATCTCGTGTTTTTGCCTGGCAAAAGCTCGCACTACTCGCACACCACTCAGATTTTCTTGTAAAACTGTGGATAGCCTTCCTTCCGATTCATCCGAAGCTTTGAAAGCTGCTTTAACTTTGATAAAGAAAACAACTGCAAAAGCAAAGATGAATGGAACCAATGATAATGAGACAAGAGTCATTTCAACACTCATTGGTAGCATAAATGATAGTGCAAAAAACAGCATAAAAAGTGCTCTTCCCACTTCCACCATCTGCATTGACAAGAAGCGTCTAATCGTTTCTACATCTGATGTACAACGTTGGATCAGATCTCCAGTTTTAGCCTTCACATGATAATCATAGGGCAAATATTGCAGATGGTCAAAAACATCATCCCTGATCTTTCGAGCAATCGATTCAGAAGCGATAGCTGACCATTTTCCTTTGAAGAAAAGAAAAATACCACGAGAAAGCGTAAGCAAAATTAGAATGATACTACTCATCCACAGGCTTTTCTCTAATACGCTTTTTCCACCCAGAAAATCGAAAGCTTTTATTATAATCGGTTGCATCCAACCACTGGTTTCTACCGGTTTATTACCGATTATCGAATCTATTGTTACACGCAACACCATAGGCCAGGCAAAACGTAAGAATATCGCTGCACCCACAGCCAGGATCGAAAATACATATAGCGATCTGTTGCCTTTCATAAAGTTCCAAAGTAATTTAAATTTTTTCATAACATTCTCTTTTTAGCAAATGGCAAATGGCTGTTAGCACTTAGACCATTTCACTTATTCTATTTTTTTAATTAGATATTTTTGTACAAAACACCCATTTTTACATAAATAAAAAAGCTCGCGGGTTCTCCCACGAGCTTTTTGTATCATTATTTTTAGATACAAAAATGGTGGGATAGCCCTTTATAAGGAACCAATCCCACCAAGATTTGGCTGATTTCTCAGCCTATATATTATTCAGCCATTTATAGACCTACGAATAAAGACTTCTTTGGTTTTACAGGATTGGTAACCTGTTAGGCAGAAGTACCTTGAGGTACTCTGTTTTTATTAATATTGATCATGAAAACCTCCTCTAATTTATTTGCGTACAATTCAATTATTTGACGCACCGACTTTTTTTCTGTATATATTTATATCGGTCAAGTTTTTTTAATATTTTATGCGAGATAATTTTTCTTACTCATCAAATATTCGAACTTAATCTATTATCATTAAGCATGTTAAGAGCTTATAAAGAAATTATCTCCCCTGAGCCTTGTGCACGAGCGATCTGCATTGAAAGCCAGGAATGAGCTTCCTGTTCATCAGAGAATTCTCTACTTGAACAGAATGTTTCATCAGTAGCATAAAATCTCCAATAGACTTTATTATTATCATCTTTCCGAATGATATCCATTTTA
>JAYEKK010000189.1:0-10885 GCA_034660955.1 Candidatus Cloacimonadota bacterium
TAGAATAGGCTAATTTAGCAGTTATAAAAATAATCCTTTCACTTAACTCTTGGATATCAGAGATAAAATCATTTTTGTTAAGTTTCCAATTCTCAAGAAGTAATCGAATCATTCCAATTCCATTTTCTAATTGAGGATAACCATTATAATAATCTTCGAGAGGTATCTTCTGATTTGCCAGTAGATAAATTTCATCTGAACAATAAGTTCGTGGAAATCCTGAAGATAATTTCAGAATTTGAACAGCTTTCTTTGAATTAACCGAAGATAATTTTGGCAAATTGCTGCGGAATTTTGTTAATCCCACAGGTACAATACCAATTGACAGAGAATTTATTTTTGGTGATGTAAGATCATTAAGAGTCCTTTCAAGTTCTTTTCCGTCATTCCAACCCGGGATAACAACAATTTGAGTATGGAATTCAATTTCATTTTTACTGAGGAACTCCAGCTTTTCCATTATGTTGAAATCATGTTGATAACGTAGCATTTTCTTATGAAGAACAGGATTTGTAGTGTGAACGGAAATATATAGAGGATTTAATTTTTGCTCGATCATCCGGGATATATCTTTGTCTGATAGATTAGTAAGAGTGATAAAATTACCAAAAACAAATGAGAGACGAAAATCATCATCTTTTAAATAAAGTGTTTTTCTCAGATTATCCGGCATTTGATCAATAAAACAGAATATGCAGTTATTAGCACATGTTCTGCATTTATGCTCTTGCGGAATAATACCAATAGGAGTTTCCCAATCTTGACGTATTTCCAAACTATGTTCAATTCCCAAGTTATCTAAATAGATTATTTTTAGAATATCATCAGCTGTATAAAATTGTAGATCAAGAAAATCGTTTATTTCATTTCCATTAATTGAAATTATTCTGTCATGAATATTTAATTTTGAATTATCCGCTAAACTCCCGTCAATAATATCTTTAATTGTAATTGGCATAAATTAATCTGAACTTATCACCGCAGAAACAACTTTCATTGATGGAATTCCTTTTAAGATCAAATTAATAGCTGAGGTAATGGGAATTGCCAAGATCATACCTACTGCACCCCAAACCCAGAACCAGAAGATCAAAGATATAAGGACAATGAGAGGAGATAGTTTTAAGCCAGTTCCCATTACCTTTGGCTCTATAATGTTTCCCATGATCATTTGAGTTGATATTAGAGACACTGAGATTGCAATTAGCTGCCAGCTAAAACCATATTGGATAAAGCAAATTAAAATGGGAAAAGCTGAAGCAAATATTGACCCAATATTGGGAACATAATTTAATATAAATATCAATAAGCCCGACATTACAACGAAATCAATACCAAATATTGCGATGAAGAACATACTAATAAGCCCGGTTATAAAACTAATAAGCGTTTTATTGACCACATAAGTTTTTATTTGCCTTTCAATATTATTTAGAATATCATCAAAATGATCTGCATTGTTTTTAGAAACTACTTTTTCCACATTTGTAAACATTTTGGTTCTTTCCAAAATAATGAAGATCATGAAAGCAACAGTAAGCAGAAGCTTTATTAGAAAATCAATAAAACTGCCCGTTGTACTGGAAACGATTTTTGAGAGTGACAATTTGTCAGCCATTTGCAGCCAATTAACTTTATTTTGTAAATAGAATGTAACTTGTTCCATTGGAATCTCAAATTTAGTAATAAGCCCCGTGATCATTGTTGTGAGTTGTTTCTCATATTTAGGAAAATCTGTAACGAAAGAAGAAACACTTGTGTATACGATTGTTCCCAGAACTGTAAATGAGATGAGGATAATAATTACAAATAAGAAAATATTCACGATAATTGGTATCTTCTTTTTACAAAGAAATCGGTTTAATGGTTGGAACATAAAAGATAGA
The DNA here is from genome assembly GCA_034660955.1 of Candidatus Cloacimonadota bacterium. GTDB lineage: Bacteria > Cloacimonadota > Cloacimonadia > Cloacimonadales > TCS61 > Tenebribacter. Next base: position 1,887 of record JAYEKK010000189.1, read on the forward strand.
AAGATCGCAAAAGTAAGAGGAATAAATATTGTTTTCAACTCTCTTAGGAATATAACAATAATCGCAAGTGCAATAATTCCAAGAAACAATTTTATTGTATTGGATTCTCTTGACCTATTATCGTTATCTTCCTTTTCTTTTAAAAGGCTTTCGCTAATAATTTTGTTGATCGTATTCATTATAATATCAATCCTTTTTTTTATTTTTCCTTTTTCATTTGCGCTTAATTTACTAAGCTAAGTTTCCCTGACAAGGATTTTTACATTTTCCTTCTTAGATATAGATGGGAATTACTTCTCGTTTACTGATTTCCTAACTTTTTAAGTCTGCTTAATCGTTCAGGTTGATTTGCAATGAGCCATCTATCTTTTGATAACTCTTCATAAGCTAATTTAAAGTTTTTCTTTGCCAATTCATTATTACCTTTTACAAAATATATTTCAGCTAATTCTTCAAAGACATAACCATCTTTCGGTAATTTTTTTTCTTCTAGCTCGGTTAAAAGTTCTTTCTGTGATTTTAGAGCTTCATCGTTTTTTCCCAAAGAACGCAGACATCTTCCAATAGCCCATTTTGCGATTCGAGCTCCTTGCTCATCATCTACTGACAATCTCCAATCATATCCTTTTTGGAAAAAAGAGAGTGCCTGATCATATTCTTTTAAATCATGGAATGTCCATCCGATATTATTGTAAAGTGGACCCAGCCAGCCTTTACAATTCGTGTCAGAAGTTTCTTCTGCAATTTTCAGTGCTTTCAAGCTCCAACCAAGCTGCTTATCAGGTGGTTCAACTATTCCCATCATGTGTGCTGCATCGAGTGTGTAAATATCAAGATCATTCTCCACACCAAATTCGTAAGCTTTCAAGAGAATTGGTTTGGAAATTTCCCATTCACCTGAAGTATTAAACACACGTCCACGTTCTAAAAGGTATCGTATAAAAGCTGTTTTCATATTATCGGTCAGCATATTTTTTACGGAATCGAGGGTTGTGTGAGCTTGATTAAATTTTCCCTGCAAACCTTGAGTTCGCGCGATCTGAGTGAGAAGTTCGGCATGATATTCTGCATCATAAGAGCTTTCGGTGGAATCCTTTAATCCTTTAAGAATTTCAGTAAAAACAATTTCTGTTGAATCGGGATGCTGATAATCCCACATTGCATCAAAATTGGGTAATGGATTAATTCTAACTTCAGAACTTTTATCAGTGCTACATCCAAATAATACAAATATTATTAAAATATAAAATAAGTATCTCATTAACTTCTCCTTTAATTTTGTAAAGTTCTGTGACCCATAAAAAATGACAAGAAAAAAAGCACCCAACAGATGTCGGATGCTTTAAATATTAAGTGACTTAATTAGAACTTAAGGGTAAATGAGAGTCTAAGCTGCTTGTAGAAATCTGCATCGAGCAGGTCATCTTCATCACCTGGGTCACCTAAGAATCCTAGGAGGTCAATCTGAAGATTATCTGTAGGACGGAATCCTAAACCATAATAATAGTTTGTTGAGCTGTTCGTGCTGATAGTTTGTTCACTTGTAGATTCATAAGTATTATCATCAATATTGATATCAACAGAGCCATCACCATATACTGTTTCTGTAGTTAATGGAGTTGCATCCTTGATTTCTTTAGCATCATTAACAGTTACACAAGATGATCTGAAAACACTTCCAAAGCGGATATCCCATTTATTGTTATTGGTGAATTTGTATTCGATACCAACCGGAACAGAGAATATAGAAGAATATTGCTCAATAGTTCGATCTGCAGTTATGGAGTATGATTGAGTTGTAACGAAATCTGCAACAGTAGATTCTTCATCTATAATTTCGTATTCATAAGTATCTTCGATACTTTCTTCAAAATCAGTTTCTCTTTTCAGAATCTGGTAGTTGTAATTTAATCCTAAACCAAAATAGACTTTCTCATTGAAAGGATAATTCAATTTTCCAATTAAAGAAAACTGAGTTGTGTTTTGTGTTCCGTCATCATTAATTAGGGCATTTTCAGTATCAATTTCAAGATAATCTGTAAAAAGAGTATCCAGCCCATCAAAATACTTCTCTGTATAAGTTAGTGTTTGTTCATTCAGATCTGAATAATCATAAGAGCCAAATGTAATGTCGCCACCGATCTTCCAATAACCATCATTTTTTCTTTGGTCAGCTTTCACAAAAGTTTTTCTGATTGAAGTACCGAGAGTAAATGCATTTCCTGGGCGTTCTATTATGTTTTTATTTACTTCCTCAATGATAATATAATCTTCAAGATCCAAAATATCGGGATCGTAGTCATCTTCTCTATAATAGTCATTAATTTGTGTGTTGGATGAAAAACTCTGGTTCATGAATTTAAAATCACCACGTACTTCATATCCATTCAAATCCGGTAAAAGCATGGAAGCCTGAAAATCAAAATTAGAATTCAAATAGTGGTTGTTTGAATCATCAAGCTGGTTTTCAGTATAATAGTCGAAATTCTCCTCAATGTCATGATATGTGTAATTCAGATCATAAGTAATATCTTCATCAGAAGAGTATGAAGAATAATGAAATTTAGCTCCAATAATAAAATTACCGGTATCATAAGTATTATTTAAGGCAAATTCAACTTGATTTATCTCGTCATAATCAGATCTTTCTTGAGATATCTGTCTGAGAATATCATAAATTCCATCCCCATTCAAATCATAATATCCTGTGAATTCGTCACTTAATAAACCAAATCCCGAGATATCATTATTCCCATCCAAGTCAGAATCTATCCAAACAGAATGTGGTATTTTTGTCTTTTGGAATTCGATAAAAACCGCATTCCATAAGTTTTCTATAAACGGATTCTTTGTAGAATATCCAATTAAAAAAGTATCGCTACTGTTGTTTGCAAGGAACTCTTCATTAGAATTTACTATATTACTCAAATTCGTATAAAGTCGACTTCCTTCCACAAATTTTAATTCGATCGGATCATTTACAAGATCAAGATCGTCATCAATGATTTTACCTAAAGCTATATTTCTAAAACTTACTGGTTCTGAATTCAACAATCCAACCATAAAGCAGATTGCTATAAAAAATATTAGTGTCTTTTTCATAATTAATCCTCCAAGATTATTAAGTTACCATCTAGTAAATTATATCGTTAGCTTAAGGCTCAACGATTATTTCCAATTGATTTGATTGTTGAGAAAGACCAGCGGTATAAGTTTCTACATAATAAGTCACATTTGTACTATCGGTAAACTCATAAGTGTCAAAATATTCAAAATAAATTGAATCAATTACAGCAATCTGCGAAAATGCATTTTCTTCTAATTGACGATATACATGAAATTCACTATTCTCAGGTACATTATCAAACCATTCGATCCAAATACTGTCTCCGTATGATTGAACATTAGTAAGAACTGGAGCATGACCATCCGGGTCATCCATCAATACTTGTTCAATCCCGATTGGATCTTTCTGTGAACATGCCCAGAAACTAAAAAAAACAATTACTAATAGAAATAAAATCCAAAATTTGTTTTTCATTCTTTCCCCCTTTTTTAAATAAAATTTAGTTCATATTGTAGCATACCAACTTATTTATAAGAATTAGATTAATTGTCAACTTACTTTTAATTACTACATCAATGAAATTTAAAATAAGGAATTCAAGAAAATCTATAAATCTGTATGGATATTATTATATTACAAAAAAGCCGACTAAAAAAGTCGGCTATCAGTACTATCAAAAATTGCAATTATTGTTTTCTAGGACACTGTTTTACGATTTCAGGATCGAGATTCGTGTTTCCATAAGCTTTATCAAAATGATCACTGAATTCGGATGCCAATTTATTAGCACGTGTATCATAGGTTTCTTTATCTTTCCAAGTATTCTTAGCAGTTAGAATATTTTGATCTACACCCTGGCAGGTTTTAGGAACGAGAATGTGGAAAATTTCATCTTCATAATATTCTACATTTTCTAAAGTGCCATTAAGAGCTGCATTAACAAGGGTGCGGGTTAAATTGATATCCATTCGCTCACCAATTCCATAAGGACCACCACTCCAACCAGTGTTAACAAGATAGACTTTGGTGTTATATTTCTTCATCTTTTCACCAAGAAGTGCGGCATAATGATCGGGATTACGCGGCATAAATGGTTCACCAAAAAATCTGGAGAAAGTAGTAACCGGTTCAACAATGCCTGTTTCAGTTCCGGCTAATTTACTTGTGTATCCCATCAGGAACCAAAGCATTGCTTGTTCAGTATTTAACTTAGCTACCGGAGGGAGAACTGCATTTGCATCAGCAGTGAGGAATAGTATTGTTTTCGGATGACCTGAGATGGAAGAAGGTTTAATATTGCTGAGAAATGTAAGTAGATAAGATGCTCTTGAATTTGGAGTTAATCTTTCATCATCAAGATCAAAGGTTCCATTTGGATACATCATACAATTTTCAACAATAGCTCCGTGTTTTGTATATTCAGCATCATGAAAAACAGCATTAAAAATTTCAGGTTCTTTATCCTGATTTAAATTTATAAGCTTTGCATAACATCCGTTTTCAAAATTCGCAATACCGTTATCGCTCCATCCATGTTCATCGTCACCAAGAAGAGCACGAGTAGGATCAGCAGAAAGTGTAGTTTTGCCGGTTCCGGAAAGCCCTAATAGAAGAGCTGAATCACCATTCTTCCCTTCATTGGCAGAACAATGTAATGGAAGAATTCCTTCAGCTGGTAAATAATAATTCATTACAGTAAACATAAGTTTTTTCACACTTCCACCATAAGCAGAGCCAATAACAATTCCCATTCTTCTATCAAAATCCATTGCCACGATCATATCTGAAGTTGATCCATCCGGTAATTTTCTTAGAAGATCGTTATATTTGCTTTTATCAAGTTTATTATAGGGAAGGACAATCAGTGTGAATTCTCTATTTGCAAAACAACTTTTTTCTAAATCGGAAGGAATCGGACGAAACATATTATCTGTAAATAATGCAGTTAGAGCTTGATCTGTTATTACTTTTGTAGGGAGTGCAAAAAGCGAATCAGCACCGATCACTCTATCGGTTGTATAGATATTTTTTTTATTCTTAATTAATTTAACAGCATCTTCAAAAGCCATATCAAAAGTTTTTGGTTCAAGCGGGATACAGTTTGGTGAATTCCAATCGATTGTATTTTCACTTTCGGTTCTTTTTACAATAAGAGTATCCTTTGGGCTTCTGCCAGTCGATTCCGGAGGTGTCCAAGTAACAAGATTTCCATTTGCAGAGATTAATGCCTCTTTATTTTCAACTGCTTGTTTGATCATCTCAACACGTGTAATATTTGGTAAAATATTATTATGATTTGCCAAAATATCATTTAATGTGATTTGCATTTCTTTGATTGTAAGCTCAGACATAAATTTTTCCCTCCAAAAATAATATATTATTATTATAAAATCAAATTTTGGGATAAAAAAAAGCAGCCAAGGCTGCTTTAATTATTTCGTAATAAATTAAATTCTATCAGGAAGGACACTGACGAATTTTCGTCCGGCCTTTCTAGTTTCATATTTTACAAAACCTTCAATCAGACTGAAAATGGTATAATCATTTCCAATACCAACATTTTCACCTTTATGGATTCTAGTCCCTCTTTGGCGAATGATAATATTGCCTGCCAGAACCTTCTGACCACCATATTTTTTCACTCCGAGATATTGAGGGTTACTGTCTCTTCCATTTTTACTACTTCCAACACCTTTCTTATGTGCCATGTTACCCCCTTATTTGATAATATCTTTAATTTTTATTTCGGTATAATTTTGTCTGTGCCCCTGCTTTTTTTCATAACCCTTTCTTCTCTTTTTCTTAAAGACGATAATTTTTTTATCTTTAAGATGGCTTATGATTTCAGCAAGAACTTTTGCATTTTTTACAGTTGGAGTACCAACAACTGTATTGTTGTCAGTATGCAGAAGTAATACATTTTGTATTTCTATCTCTGTTCCAACTTCAAATTCACTCATATAGGGAACTTTTATTGTTAGGTCTTTTTCAACCCTGAACTGAGTTCCTTTAAAATCTACTATTGCGTACATTTAATCTCCTTCTAACTACCAATTCATAATGAGATTATCTAAGAAATTTTGAGTGGTTTTATTGTCAAGAATATTATACCCTAACCTATTCATTAGCGAATTCTTTATTTGTTTTAGTTGAATAAACTTTGAATTTATCAAAATCCAATCCACTATCAGATGTAAATTTAATTGGATTTTGAATATCATCAAAGAAATGAGGATTCTCATCAATGAATTTTTTTACATTTTTATGAACTTTTATTGTAAGACTCTCTTTTTGTATGAAGTAACTAGCTCGTTTTAGCCAGCGGGAAATTTGTACGGCTATAGAATCTCTAGAAAGAAGACGACCAGTTCCATGGCAGTGAGGACACTGTTCAGAATAACTGAGAAGCAGGCTGGGTCGCGTTCTTTTACGTGAAATTTCTATTAAACCTAAAGGGCTAAATGGGTAGATCTTGTGTTTGGCCCGGTCTCTTATTAAAGATTTTTTTAGAGCGGCATAAACCTTATTTCTATCTTTTTCATTCCTCATGTCGATAAAATCAATTACCATGATGCCACTAAGATCTCGCAGGCGAATTTGCAATGCCGCCTCAATGGCTGCTTCCATATTAGTTTTTGTAATTGTTTTTTCGTAGTTATCTTTACCTGTAAAGCTACCTGTATTTACATCAATCGCAACAAGTGCTTCAGTTTGTTGGATCGTGATATTTCCACCGCTTGGAAGATTAACTCTCGATTTAAAAATATTCCCAATCTCTTTTTCTATTCCATAAGCATTGAATATAGGGGAATCTTCTTGATATAATTCTATTCTGCCAATTAATTCAGGAGCGATCTCTTTTAACTTAGATACAACCCTATTCTTCATTTTTTTGTCATCAACTACCATTCGATCAATTGATGAATTAAAAATGTCGCGAACAAGGGAATAAGATAGATCATTCTCATCATAGATGCATACAGGAGGCTTAGCATGTTTTGCTTGCTTACTGATTAATTTCCAGGTTCTTTCTATTCCAACATATTCTCGTTTAAAATCTTCTTCATTAATGCTTTCAGTATCTGTTCTTACAATTATTCCAACATCTTTATCTTTAATTTTCTTAAGAATTTTCTTGATTCTGGTTCTTTCTGTAGCTGAGGATATTTTTCTGGAAATCGCAACTTTTTTTTCTCCCGGCATAAATACGAGAAATTTACCTGGAATTGAAAGCTTTCCTGTTACACGTGCACCCTTTTTCAAAATTGGCTCTTTTTTAACTTGGACTACGATTTCCTGACCTACAGAAAGTACTTTCCCAATATCAGAAGATTTGCGTTTTGCGAAGATCTTTTTCTTGGTTTTATTTAACGACATTGAATCAATGTCAGTAAAATGTAGAAAGGCAGTTCGTGATAATCCAATATCGATAAAAGCAGCACCCATCCCAGGTAGCACATTCTTTACAATTCCAACATAAATGTTTCCAACAAGAATTTGATTCTCTTTTTTTTCAGCAAAAAGTTCAACTAATCTATTATCTTCAAGAAGTGCTATTCTCTTCTCAAATTGACCGTAATTTATTATTAATTCATTAAACATATTTTTCATTTTCTCCTATTTGGAAAAGCCGGTTTTAGTATAATTCCGTCAAGATATTTCTGATTATCTTTTTCTTGACACGGAATAGGTGAATAAAATTATTTGCAACCTGTTGATGCGAGGTGGAGCAGTCTGGTAGCTCGTCGGGCTCATAACCCGAAGGTCACAGGTTCAAATCCTGTCCTCGCTACCATTTTTTAAGTTTTGTTCATTATATAAAGTAAAAGTAGTGGCGGCGTAGCTCAGTTGGTTAGAGCATCGGAATCATAATCCGAGTGTCCGGGGTTCAAGTCCCTGCGCCGCTACCAATTTTTAGAATGCGCCAATAGCTCAGTTGGATAGAGCAACGGATTTCTAATCCGTAGGTCAGGGGTTCAAATCCCTTTTGGCGTGCCATTTTGTGGTGGATGTAGTTCAGCGGTAGAGCACCGGATTGTGGTTCCGGCTGTCGTGGGTTCAAATCCCATCATCCACCCCATAAATTTAAAGCCGCACGATTAATCGTGCGGCTTTTTTTATCTTTATTTGCTATACAACTTATTCACTCAATTAATACTTTCCCTGAACATAGTCTGACAAATGTTTTACTCGTATTTTAGAATCTTTCAATATTATTCGTATTATATCTCTGATCGATGTAAGGCAAACTAACTTGCCTTCATCATTAACTAATGGTATATGGCGGATTCCTTCAGCATTCATAATATTCATCAAATAATCTACTGTATCTTCTGGATGACCAACTACAAGTTTCTCTTTTGGTGTCATAATTTCGTTAACAATTATCTGATGAATCTCATTTTCAACGTTTGTGTCCCCAAGTTTTTTAAGGATATCACGTTCCGATAATATTCCCAATATGTTAGTATCCTCCATAACAATTAGACATCCGATTTTATGCTTATTTAATTGATAAACAGCGTCTTTAATTGTAGCATCAGGTCCTATCGTGATAATATTTTCCTTTAATTTGCATACATCAATTAGTTTTCTGTTCATGATAACTCCTTTATCTTTTTATTAAAGTTTATAATTTTATTCTTCTTAATCTTAACTCCTAAATTAGCTGTTCACAGTTTACTGTCAAATTATTTGTTACTTTATTGCAAGAGTATTCTCAAAATAGACTATCAATAATGATTTTGTATAAAATAATTATTTTTTATTACCAAGTTCTACAATTTGATTGACTTATTTTAAAACTATTACTTATCTTGTTTTTAGTATAAATTAATAATATTTAAATTAGTTTTGCAAAATAGAGCGTTTTGTTATCCTGACGAATTTTGCACGTAGTTCTTAGGAAGGATCTCCTCTTATAATAAGATTC
>JAYEKK010000190.1:0-10844 GCA_034660955.1 Candidatus Cloacimonadota bacterium
CTTTTCTAATTCTGCTTTTACTTTTGGAATATTTTCTTTTTCTTTCAAACGATATTCATCTTTGCAAGCTTGGCAATAAATAGTATTACCAATTTTATAGCGATTATTGAGGACTGTAAGTGGTTTGCCACATTTTGAACATTTCATTTATATCTCCAATTTACTTCATATTCTTGGGATTTCAAGAACATACTCATTTTTTATTAATAGATCAAACATAAGAAACTATTTATTTATTATAAATCTAGGAATTTCAGCAGGTAGCCTGGAAAGCAATTCATAATTAACGAAATTTGTTAATTCGGAAAAAGAAGCAACAGAAATTCTATTCTTCCTCTGTCTTCCAATCAGAACAACTTCATCTCCTTTCGTCACATTAGGGATCATCGTAATATCTACAATGAACATATTCATATTTATCATTCCAATAACCGGAGCTTTCTTACCATCAATCAGCACAAAACCATTATTACTTAAACTTCTGCGGAAACCATGGAAATATCCGATCGGAATTATGGCGATCTTCGTAGTTCTTGTTGTTAGGAAAGAGTTGCCATAGCTAATAAATTTTGCTGGTTTTACTGTTTTAATGCTCATAACTTTTGTCTTCCATTGTAGAATCTGTTTTAATGGATCACGGATAGTTTTTATCTCACCATCGTATAATTTGAACATTTTTGTTTCGTTACTCGGCCAAAAACCATATTGAGCAATTCCGATTCGTACTAAATCCATGTGAGTATGCGGATAGAGAAGAGTTGAAGCAGAAGAAGCAGTATGATTATATTTTATCTTAAACTTCTTTTTCAATAATTGTCGAGAAATTTCGTTATAATTGTTAAATTGATCATGAATTCTAACGTAATTTGAAATACTTTCTGCTCCTGCATAATGAGTGCATAATCCTTCTAAAAAAAGGAATTCTTTATTATTTTGAATTAACTCGATGGCTTTATCAAGTTCGTCATTCTCAAATCCTGTTCTGTGCATACCAGTTTCTATTTCAAGATGGATCTTTGCTTTCTTATTCAAAGATTTAGCTATTTTTATAGAATTTTCCAACCTGTCCAGATCAAATATGAAGAAGGAAATATCTTTTTCAATAGCCCATTTTAAATCTTCATTATCTATCATTCCCATTATCATCAATTCACTTTTAGCGGACAAAACAGAGCAGGCAATCTCCGCTTCATATGCATCGGAAACTGCAAAATAATCTATGCCGCAGGCTTCAGCTAAAGGTAAAAAATCTTTTATTCCGTGACCATAAGCATTTCCTTTGATCACAGAAACGAATTTAACAGAGTTCCCGATTTCTTTTTTTAGAAAACGGATGTTTTTTTTCAGAGCTTTAAAATCTAATTCAATATATGAAGTATGGAACAAAACTATCTCCTGCCAATTTCTTTAATAATTTCTACAAAAATATTTACTCCATCTTCAATTATATCATCAGGAAAATCATAATCTGAAGTGTGTAACTGAGGATGTTCTGTGCCTGCTCCCAAACCAAAGAATGCTCCTTTTATATTTTGAGTAAAATAAGAAAAATCTTCAGTCCAGGAAAAAGGTTTCTTTATAAATTCTACCTCTTTGTTAATGTTATGAGCAGATTTCTTTATTATCTTCACACACTTATCATCATTAATGATCTCAGGAAAATATTCCACCCATTCGATTGTTTGATCTAAATTGTATTTAAGAGAAATTTCTTGTACAAAGGATATAGCTATTTCTTTCATATTATTCAATATCTGCTCTGAATGAGATCGAAGAGTTATCATAATTACAGCTTTTCCTGCAGAAGTACCAAAAGCAATTTCACCAAGTTTTGCGTAGATTACCGTGGTCAATGCAGAATCGTTAATTTTATTAGGAAGTTTAATAAGATGATCAATTATTTCTATCATCGCAGGAGTAGGATTATTTCCGTTTTCCGGGTGTCCAGCATGCGAAGTCTGTCCAAATAAGTTTATTATCATGCCAATAGAAGTTGAAGTTAAATTACCCTTTTTCAAAATTATCGAACCTTTAGTGAAACCTGGTAAATTGTGAAGAGCAAAGATATAATCAGGTTTTAAAGATTTGAAGTTTTCATCTTTTAAAACTTGAATTGCGCCTTTTGCAGTTTCTTCTGCAGGTTGGAAAAGAAGGATTATTTTGCCTTTATAATCTAAACTCGAAATTTTCTCAGCAAGTCCAATAAGAATTGCAATATGACCATCATGACCACATTTATGAGAAATACCCACATTTTTACTTCTATAAGAAAGCTCATTTAATTCTGTAATTGGTAATGCATCAAGTTCCGCACGAAACATGATCGTTGATCCAGGTTTTTTCGAATCAAAAACGGCAATAACACCATAACCTCCTATAGAAGTCATAATTTTTCGAAATGAAAGCTTTTTTAATATTTGAACCAAGTAATTAGCTGTTTTTCTTTCTATACCTGAGAGTTCAGGATTTTTATGTATTTTATGTCGAATGCTTGTTAAATTTAGAATCATTATTTTTCCTTTTCCATTTTACATTTTCAAGTTTAACATTTAACCTTTCTTCTACTTCTTTTCTACATTAAGTTGTCCCAAGATTTTTGATTTAAATTAAGTATAACAAAAAATATGTTAAGAAATATTATTTTGGTTGCTTAAACCAGCTATAGTATGAAGTTTTATTTGATATCAAACAATTCAAATCTCTATAATTATCAAAATTTTTGATAATGCGATCTCGCTTTCTTGAATATATGATATTGCTTTTACTAAATAACATAAATCGAATATTTTAAAATTCACACCATTTGTCAACCCAAGAATCATATTCGTTTTCACCAAAAGTATCAAAACCAATCAAACAATTATCGTTACTTTATAATAAAGTACTTCTAAAACATCCAACAATAATAAACAACTGGAAGAATTAAATATGAGAAATTAATATACTATTGTAATATCACATCTGATGAAAACAATAAAATCTTAGCATTTTGTAAATGGTTCATTACAGAAAAGATAGAAGATGATTAAAGCGCATAAATATTTGCAAAATAATGAATTAAAATATTGCTATTGCACAATCATTAAATCAATTTCTCCTTGACGGATAAGCTGCTATCTACTTATTTGCTTAAATATGTTTTTTAGATTTATGTTATATCAGATCATATTAGATTAACTTACTAAAATTCTTTTGCAACAAAATTGTTGCTAAATTTTTATGGGGGGTATCCAATTTTTATTGATTTTTATGATAATTTAAAGAAAAAAATATCTCAAGATTATATGATCGATTTTCTGTATGAGCATCTAGATCGATTTAGAGATTCGAAAGAAGATATTAAGAAATGTTTCAATTATGTTTTTTCACCTGAGAAAAATGAAGGTGGTTTTATTCTCTGTGCTTTAGAAGAGGACTTTCTTGTTGGTATAGTTGTAATGATCAAAACTGGCATGAGTGGCTATATACCTGAGAATTTTCTAGTTTATATTGCCGTAGATGAACAGCAAAGAGGGAAGGGAATAGGTAGAAAACTTATTGATAAAGCTATTGAACATGCTGATGGAGATGTTGCTTTGCATGTGGAATATGATAATCCCGCCAAGAGACTATATGAACGAGCTGGTTTTGAAACTAAATATGCAGAGATGCGTTTTAAAAAATAAGGGAGTGAATTTTGGCTGAATTAGTGATTCGGACCAACAAAATTATAGATAATATAGAAAAACTATCAGAATATCTGAATGAACAAAACATTCATTGGAGCCTTACAACAAAAGTGTTATCAGGGCATAAAGGTATTTTAGAAAAGATTCTTTCTTTACCAGCAATAAAGAAAGCTCATTCAATAGCAGATTCAAGATTATCTAACTTAAAAATTATAAAAAAAATTGCCCCTGATATTGTAACCATGTACATTAAGCCGCCTGCAATTAAATACGTTAAAACCGTATTGGATGTTGCAGATATTTCTTTAAATACATCTTTTAACACGATAGAAGCTTTAAATTCAGAAGCAAAAAAAAGAGATGTTATCCATCGCATTATTATAATGATCGAAATGGGAGAACTAAGAGAAGGTGTTATTAGGGAAGATCTTCTAGAATTCTACCATAAATGTTTTGAATTATCTAATATTAAAGTTATTGGATTAGGAACCAATCTGGGTTGCATGTATGGAGTGGAGCCCACCTTTGATAAACTTCTGCAACTATCTTTGTATAAACAATTGATTGAAGCTAAATTCTCAAAAAAAATTGATCTGATCTCAGGTGGTAGTTCCATAACCCTTCCTTTGATTGGTAAGAATAAAATTCCTAAAACTGTGAATCATTTCCGTATTGGTGAAGCAATTTTTCTCGGTGATAGTCCTCTCACAGGAAAGAAATTCAGGAATCTTTCAATGGATGTATTTGAATTTGATGCTAATATTATCGAAATGGAACAAAAAGAAACTACTCCAGATGGAATTATCAGTGAAGGTAATGTGGGGCATGCAACTGGAACAGCAAATGAAAAAATGAGCTACAAAGCTGTACTCGATTTTGGCGTGATAGATGTGAATATTGATGATATAATTCCTAAAAATCCAAATATAAAATTCATTGGCACAACATCTGATATGACTGTTTATGACATTGGTGCTAAACGAAATAAGAAATATAAAGTTGGTAGTAAGATAAGATTTAAACCGAACTACATGGCTGTTGCGAGGCTTATGAATTCCAAATTTATTGCAAAAAAGATTATATAAAGTGAATAAAGAATCTTTTGTTAAGCAGATAGAATATGAAATATCTGTCTCTTTTGAAGATTAGAAAGAAATTGTTATAATTACATACTTAATCTCTGTGTTCTTCGTGCTCTTTCTGGTTAGTTTCTTTTATTTTCTCAAAGCAGCTTTAGAGAATCTACTGTCGGGTATCTCCATATCGAATTGGATTGATTCAATAATAAACTCGGTACCCTCTCCTTTTTTTAATACATCTTTAAAGATCATTCTTTTAGGATACCAGCGTTTGCCGATCTTCACAACTTCCAATATTTCAGTTGTCTTGAGTAGCTTCCCGCTTTTTCCATAACGTTCTTCTTTAAGCGGAATCAGCTTCTCTTTATCGATCCACACTTTCTTTGTTTGATAAGCCGCATCTGATATGGTTGCAAGTAACTCCAATATCCAACAATCATTTTTATTAAAAATTTCTTCACCTATTGTTGTTGCTGTATAGATCTCTGTAAGTTCATTATCTTCCATCATATCTTCATAGGAAATATCGGAACCCATCATTGATTGACGCAGCATGTGTCCGGAAATTTGAATTATGCGGTCGGCTGAAGGATTGTATATCCAGAGTTTATCATCGAGTTTAAGCATCTTGGTGCCGGCATCTTTGGGAGGGGCTAGATATTCTGAGAAAGAACGGTTATCGCCCTCAGTCCATGATCTTAGCTTCATTGTTCTGCTGCCGCGTCTGCCGTGTACGATCATTTGTGAAGTTGAGATCATGCTCTTTGCATACAAATTTTCATCAATTTGTTTAAGTATTTCATTTCCATCAGGATATTCAGCATATAAGAAGAGTGTTGAGATCGAGATCAAGGTTAAGATCAAGATCGAGATAAAGGTTAAATTTTTCATGTTTCCAACTCCTTGAATAATTGTGCTGTATTTCTTTTATAAATTCCGATACCGGCAAAACAAGACCCAATAACAGAAGCACAAAAACCCGGGATAAACCCAATAATGAAACTTGTTCCCGTAACTTTTGCCCTCATTGTTGTATTCATCAGCATGCTTATATTTTCCATCATCGAACTTATATCGATTCCATTATACTGTAAATAATAGGAAAGAGCAACTCCTACAATTGTTCCTATAACCGAACCGGCAAATCCAATAATAATTGATTCGATTATCATTGAGCGATAAACATGACCTTTACTCTCCCCAATAGCTAACCTTACACCAATTTCACCATATCTGCGGATTCCTCCGATCAACCCGGAGTTCCATAAAACGAGTGACATAATAAAGATGAAAACAAATAATATCATTCCCAACCGTTCATCCATCATTGCCATCATAAAACCGAGATCATTTTGGTCTTGCAGATCCAGCATTGTCGGAGCAAATTCATCTGTAGTTTTAGGATTATTAAATTGTTTTTTCATTTCCATTACTCTTTCAGCATTGTATTTACCATCTTTAAAAAATCCCAGGATCTCTCCTGCAGCATTTTCCATATCTAAAAGAGATTGCGCATCATGAATATCCAGAACAACAGCACCCTTATCTAAAGCAGTTAAACCAAATGTTACCGTTCCGACCACCGTGAAATTCTTCATTGCCATCGAGCCGAACATCGTAGAAGTGATTATAGTAACCTTATCGTTTAGATCTACTTTCATTTTATTTGCAACTTGATCACTGATTACGAGCTCTTCCGATTTATTAGGTATTCTTCCTCTTACCAACGAACGGGATATATTCATGCGTTCAACTTCTTTTGTGTCTTCAAAAAGATCGATTGCCATACAATATACTTGACCTTGTGATTTTGTTATTCCATTTTTATCAGGAAGATCAAGAAGACCGCCAAAATAGATCCTTTGTTCCCAAGATACATCAGGAAATTCGTTGTTAATCCGCTGCATAAGTTCGTCTGTTCCGATCAAGCCCAAGTCAAATGGTTTCTCACTTATCATCTCTTTATAAGCTTTTGTTACGATCTTCATATGCCCGGTATCAAAATTTGCATTATCATCTATCATTTTGTCACCAATACCTATCAACCAACAATATGCTAAAACTGTAATGGTAACTCCGGTAGCAATAATAATGATGGGGAACAGAAATCTGGATCGGTCTCTAACAATTCCATTTAATAAAAACTTGAACATAATTTTCTCCGTTTCAAAGAATTTAACTTTTTCTAATGCTATTATTATTTTATAAATTTCTCATGTCACACTAAGTTTATCGAAGTGTGAGGGAAATCTTAATAAGTTTTCCTGCAAGAGAACTCCATCCTTCAACAGAGCCTGTCCTGAGCTTGCCGAAAGACTCGGGATGACGAGAGAAGATATAAAGATCATTTTGTCATCTTCCCACGTAATGCATCGGTTGGTTCTAATTTAGCGATCTTACGCGAGGGAAGATAACTTACTATCGTAGTTACAATTAACACCAAAATAATTGTTCCCGCAACCAGTTTCCAACCATAAACAGGATAGAGACTATCTGTAATCCCGCTTAATCCAAAATCGGCTGCAGAAGTGCCGATAGCCATGCCGACTTTCTGGAAATAATTCAACAATGGAATGCCGTAGATCGCTCCGATTATAATTGCTAATAAGGCGTGAAAAATCCCTTCCAAAGTGAAAAGAGCAATTAATTGAATTCTTCGAATGCCAAGTGCCATCATTGTTCCCATCTCTTTTCTTCTGCGAAAAATAGCTAGTACTTGTGTATCAAAAATAGCGATCATTGCCATGAATAAGAGTAAAATATAGAATATTGAAGAACCAATTGTTTTTGTTTTGATCATAACTGTAAGATCCTTAAGTAGAAAAGAGCAGGATTTATAGTTCCAACCGTTTAGATCAGAAATAATTTCTGTAGTATTGCACACAATTATCGTAGCTTCATCAGGCATTTCCAGCATTTCCTGCAGTTTAGATAGCGATATCCAAATTTGATTATTATCCACTGTGAGAACAGTTGTTGAAAAAATATGAGCGATTTTAACATCTATAGCGTCAAAGACACCATTTTTATCACGCCAGCGTATGGTAACGAAATCACCAACTTTCATATGCATAGATTTTGCAGTTTTTGAACCTATTATTGCCGGTATTTCATTAGTAATAGTTTGAAGATATTTGGTAGGAAGTTCAAGAATTTGCTGCTCGGTCTTAATCCCTTTTAATAATACACTTTTCATACGTCCATCGGGATAGATAGTAGCGGGAGTGAGTAAAATTGGAACTGCTTTATTTTCATTAACCTGCTTTGCCAATTCTGCGGGTATCACACCGTGAGCGTCATCAAGGGTAAAAGGATCGAGAGGATCATAACTTTGCTGCCAGAACTGACCCTCAGCAATATCCCAGGCTTTTATCTCCCGAGATGCTTCTTCACTCCAACCCACAAAAAAACCTTGCAGTGAAATAATTGCAAAGTAGGCAAGTGAGAGTATGAATACATTTAACCAGGTTCGGAAGCCTGCACCGATAATATTTTTATAGGCTAATTTAAATAACATATTAACCTCCGTTTATTATCTCATCTTTCTCAATTGAACCATCCAGCAGGGTGATCTTACGTGTTATGTATTTAATTACTTTTGCATCATGTGTAGCAAAAATGAAGGTGGTTCCAGTTTCTTCATTGATCTTTTTCATCATCTTAAGAATATTATGAGAATTTTCTGCATCCAAATTAGCGGTCGGTTCATCGGCTAAAACAAGATCAGGTTTTTTCACGATAGCACGTGCAATTGCAACTCGCTGACACTCTCCGCCGGAAAGCTGAGCAGGTTTAGATTTTATTTTATCCATTAATCCCACCCATTTTAAAGCTTCTATTACAAGATCTTTCCTTTGTTTTTTATTCATTCCAAGCAGTAATAATGGAAATTCTACATTCTCAAAAACAGTGTAAACAGGGAGCAAATTATAGGTTTGAAATATGAAGCCTATATGTTCACTGCGCAATTTTGCACTCATTTTACCAGATAGTTTTGCTACTTCTTTTCCCATAACCTGCACATCTCCAGCTGATTGTGAGTCTAATGAACCGATAATATTAAGAAGTGTAGTCTTTCCGGAACCACTGGGTCCTACGATCCCGGTAAATTCTCCTTTTAAGAAGTTGAGTTCTATGTTCTTTAGTGCAACAAAATTTGTTTTACCCATTGGGTATTCCTTTTTTACTCCTTTGATCTCAATTAAACTTTCTTTCATTATTACCTCTTTTATTGCTTTATTAAAAATCCCATTTTAGTAGCAGCTGAATTGAATTATCATTATATATACTACTATTATTATTACTATCCGGATTCAAGAATAGATTTACATATATTGATAGATAATTATAAGTTCGCTGATAAGTGAAACTATTATATAGATCATTATCATTGAAATTAAAAGAAATTATTGAGCTGAAACTATCGAACAAACCCAATGGATAAGAGAAGGAAAGAGCTGCATTATTTGAGTTTGTTGTTTCATCGAAGAGATTCGAGTTCATCTTTGAATATTTAAGGTATTCTGCAAGAACATATATCCCATTTCCAACAGAGAGAGTGTAGTCTGCTCCTAACGTAATGCTCTTGGAGAATTTATAATTAGTATTTGTAAAATGAGAAACAACAAATTCAGTCCAAAGTCCGATTTCAAAATCCCATCTGGCATCAAAACCGAAACGGTTTTCTTCTCCATTATCGTACGAATTATTACTCCAATGGTATGAAAAGGCGGTTTCACAGAATTTAAAAGGATATTGAACCCTGCCGCCAAATTCGGGAGAATCATCATCAGTAAAGAATTGTTCATAAGATGTCTCTTCCGATTTGCCCCAAATTCCCCATAACCAAATGTTTGCATTAGTAAGAAAGTAATATCTTCCAAGAAATGCTTTCACGCCTTCTGTAGTTTTTGTAGGATCGTGTGGATTGATGTTATCAAACCATTGAAGAGAGCGGAGAATTTGGGCAGGTCCGAAATTAATCTTCTGCAATCCTACTCTTAATTCTGCTTGAGAAGTTGAATACCTAAGCCAACCTCTATACAATTTCTCTGTGATTTTAAAATCATTGTTGTTGGTGTTTTTATAATTCAAATTCAAATCATAAGAAAACTCTGTATCAATAAGATTGTTATTAAACGTAAATAGGTCTACAGAGAGTTCCGGTTTGTAATTTAGATCGGATTCTAGTTTGTTTTGCTCATCGTATATAGTAGTGGTAGAGATTAATTGATGCGTTAAATTCCATTCAATACAGTTGACCTGAACAGTAATAAAAACTATGAAGAAAGATAGTATTATTTTTTTCATTTCGTACTCACATATGCGGTTTTAAAAGCTTCGATAAATCCTTTGTCGAATGCCCGAAAAGAGTCTTGAGGAGCTCCTATAATACGTTCTACAGATTTTTGATAGATCATGAAATGTTTATGCATCTCATCAATATTTTCTGGATTATCTTTCAATTGCAATAATAATTTAGCATTATATTCGCTTAGACCGATCCCGAATAATAGAACTATCCTGGCAGTTGTTTGCGGATCATCAATATTAAATATACCTTCTTCTTTCCCCTGTTCGAAAACTACGGTCATTAATGGTAAAACATCCTCAACTGATTTACTGTTAAATTTATAACGGAGTAATAAATTGTTGTCGCTGTATAGTGCTTCAGTTATTGTCATTATGAAATCAATATTCTCTACTTTATAATTACCGGATTCTATATACATTCCATTCAACTTCTCAATTGCAGTTAAATTGGGATCATTAATTATTCTTTGAATTATAGAGATAATATTTTGTGTAAATTCTTCTGCAAGGCAGTCGAGCAACTCCTCTTTAGATTTAAAGTAGTGATAAAAAGCTCCTTTGGAAATTCCTAAGGCTTCGATAACCATATTCACTGAAGTGTTTGTATAACCATGTTTATAAAAAAGTTCCTGAGCTTTCTGCAAAATCTCTTTACGTCTTTCTACTGCTTTTTTTACAATGACAGAAGCAGCATAGGGAGTTGCTTTTCTCGGACCACTAAAACCATTTTCTCCAGCACTTGACGTCGCCAGCACATTTCCATTCTGATCAGTAAAAGTAACGA
>JAYEKK010000191.1:0-10821 GCA_034660955.1 Candidatus Cloacimonadota bacterium
CTTTCTAGATGCTGCCGACGATTCATATTCTCTTAATAGCTTGTCTTCTGTTATATACGGACCGTCATACATATCATTTCAAAGTGCGATGTCTTTTTATGGTATTATTCCAGAGGGTGTGAAAGCACTAACTTGTGCTTCTTACAATAAAAACAAAAATAAGAAATTTCATACATCGGTAGGTGATTTTTATTATTATTACATTCCATTAAAAGTTTATCCTCATGGTGTAACAATCATGGAAGAGAATGAGCAAAAATTTATCATTGCAAGTCCCGAAAAGGCAATTTGTGATTCATTGTATAAAATAAAGAATATTGCTACAGAGGGAGAGTTGGTCAATTTATTACTTGAGGATTGGAGAATTGATCTTGATGTTTTGGCCAGTCTGAGCAGAAAATCTTTTCAATTTCTTCTTCCTTTATATGAGAAAAAGATCTGCAACCTGTTTGGAAAATGGTTAGAGAGAGGTATACATGCATAGTGCTATAGAGTTAATGTTACAAAAATATAATCCAAAGAATATTAATGATCATAAAAATGCTTTGAAAGAGATAATTCAAGAAATTGCTCTATTGGGATTATTTCGTTCTGGATTTTATAATAATGCAGCATTTTATGGAGGAACTGCTTTAAGAATATTTTATGGATTAGATCGGTTTTCGGAAGATCTTGATTTCAGCTTACTCTCACCTAAGAGTGATTTCAGTTTATCGAGATATACAAAATATATCCAAAATGAACTTGGTGCTTATGGTTTTGAAATGACTGTTGATGAAAAAACAAAATCTGTAGATTCAACAATTAAATCTGCTTTTATAAAAGGTGGTACAGAAATTCATTTACTTAAAATTAATTCTATTAAGAATCTCATAAAAGGTATTCATGCAAATGAACAATTCAAAATTAAGTTAGAAGTTGATACAAACCCACCTGCCGGTGCAGTGTATGAAGTGAAATATCAATTAAATCCAATACCCTATTCTGTTCGATTGTTTTCAGCACCATCACTTTTTGCAGGTAAGATTCATGCTCTTTTATTTAGAAAATGGGGAAATAGAGTTAAAGGTAGAGATTTCTATGATTATATATGGTATTTATCTAATAATATTAAAGTTGATCTTAATCATCTTTCTAATAGAATGAAGCAAACTGAACATTTGAAGGATGATGAAACGTTAACAATAAATAAACTAATTAATATGCTTTTAAATAAATTTGCTGAAATTGATTTTCAGCAAGCTAAAAGGGATGTATTACCATTTATAAAGAATACACAAACACTAGATCTGTGGTCAGAAGATTTTTTCAAGAAAGTTACAGAAGATAAGCTAATTGGAGTTAATAATGCCTAGATACCTAACCAAATCCCGTTTCAAATTAGCATTGGAATGCCCAACAAAGCTATTCTATACCCACAATAAAGAATATCCTGATAATAAAAAAGATGATAGTTTCCTGCAGGCTTTAGCAGAAGGTGGTTTTCAGATTGGTGAACTGGCAAAATGTTATTTTCCAGGTGGTCATGATATTAAGTCGTGGAATGAGAAATCTCTGGCTGAAACTAATAAATTATTACAGCAGGAGAATGTGACAATCTATGAAGCAGCTGTGAAATATCAAAATCTATTTATTAGAGCCGATGTACTTGTTAAAACTGGCAACCTTGTAAAACTGATCGAAGTTAAAGCTAAATCGTATTCGCAGGATGACGATGGAGATTTCCTAAATAAAAAAGGTTCACAAATATCAACAAAATGGAAACCATATGTATATGATGTAGCATTTCAAAAATATGTGATTTCAAAAGCATTTCCCGAGTGGACCATAAAATCATATTTAATGCTTGCTGATAAGACAGCGAAAGCCTCGGTAGATGGTCTTAACCAGAAATTTGTTTTAGAAGAATATAATGGAAGAACATCTGTCAGAATCAATGGTGATATATCGGAAAAAGCTTTGGGACAAAAGATCCTTATCCAAGTTCCAACAGATGATGTGGTTGATAGGATTTGGGATGGCCAAGATGATTTGCTTTCATCTCTAAGAAGATTCTCTGAATGGATTCATTATTTTGCGGATAAATATGAGAAAGACGAGAAGATAGTCACTCATTTGGAAGCAAAGAAATGCCAGCACTGTGAATTTAAAACAACAAAAGAACAGGAAGCCGTTGGTTTAAAAAGTGGATTTAATGAATGCTGGAAAAATGCTCTAAATTGGAAAGATAAAGACTTTGAGAAATCTAGTATTTTTGAAATTTGGAATTTCAGAAAGAAGCAACAATTAATGGATGATGGGAAGTATTTTCTTGGTGATGTTAGTAAGGATGATATTGGGATTAAACTATCTGATGGATTGGGTTTATCCACAACTGAAAGACAATGGCTGCAGATAGAGAAAGTAAAGAATAAAGATGATTCTATATATTTTGATAAAATTGGATTCCAAGCTGAAATGAGAACGTGGAATTATCCTTTACATTTTATAGATTTTGAGACTTCTGCAGTGGCTATACCTTTTAACAAAGAAAGAAAACCTTATGAAGGAATCGCTTTTCAATTCTCACATCATATTATGAATGAAGATGGATCAATTGAGCATAAAGGTGAATACATTAACCGAGTAAAAGGTCATTTCCCAAACTATGATTTTATACGGGCACTTAAGATAGAATTGGAAACAGATGAAGGAACTATCTTCCGATATGCTGCTCATGAAAATACATTCCTCAACATTATATTTGATCAATTAAAAACGTCCAATGAACCTGATAAAGATAGTCTATGCGAGTGGATTAAAACTATTACCAAATCCCGGAACGATTCTGTTGAAAAATGGGAAGGTGATCGTAACATGGTTGATATGTTGGAATTAGTAAAAAAATATTATTATAATCCGTTAATGAAAGGATCCAATTCTATAAAAGCTGTTTTACCGGCTGTTCTGAAAAGTAGTAATTATCTGAAGACGAAATACAGTAAATCCATCTATGGCTCAGAAAACGGGATTAAAAGCCTGAACTTCGATAACTGGAAATGGATCGTAGTGAATAATGAAGGCGAGTTACTGAGTCCATATAAGCTTTTGCCAATGCTTTTTGATGATATTGACCCGGAAGAGCTTGAGAATTTTATAACTGACTCCAATCTGGCAGATGGTGGTGCAGCCATGACAGCATACGCCAAAATGCAGTTTACAGGTATGTCTGAACAAGAAAGAGAGAAGATAATTGATGGACTTCTTAAATACTGTGAATTAGATACTTTTGCAATGTTGATGATCATGGAAGAATGGTTTAATTATTTATAATGCTAAAATTTAGTATTAATTTGACAATAAATTACTTAAAAAATCTTTTACGCAATATAAGTGTAAATAAGAAATGATTTGAAATATTGGCCCTTAAGTTTTACTATAAAATTGTATATCAAATACTTTAAAACTTATTAATATATTATTCGTAATCAGTAGGTCGGGGGTTCGAGTCCCCCTTCCAGCACCATAATTTTTCAAGGAATATTGCATGAAAAGAAAGCACAGTTGTTTTGCGTTATTTTCAGGTGGGCTGGACAGCATATTAGCTGTTCTGCATATGAAAAGCTTGGGATATGAGGTTATGCCCATATTTTTCAGTACACCCTTCTTTGGTCCTGATAGGGCACAGGAAACAGCAAATAAGATGGGAATTAATCTAATAGTTCATGATTTAACTGAGCTTCATCTTAAAATGATAGAAAAACCAAAATATGGTTATGGTAAAAATCTTAATCCATGTATCGATTGCCACGGGCTTATGTTCCATGAAGCCGGTAGATTGATGAAAGAATATAATGTAGATTTTATTATTTCCGGTGAAGTGATAGGGCAGAGACCGATGAGCCAGAGAAAAGATGCATTGAATTCAGTAGGAAAACTAAGCGGAATAAAGGATTTACTTATTCGTCCGCTTTCCCAAAAACTTCTAAGCGATACACTTCCAATTCGTGAAGGCTGGGTGATAAAAGATGAAATGCTGGATATTCAGGGTCGTAACAGGAAAAGACAAATGAAAATGGCACAAGAGTATGGAATTGATTTCTATCCATCTCCCGGTGGCGGCTGCTTACTCACTGATGCCGAATTTTCAAATAAATTAAAAGATTTAATGCAATATAATATGATGAATGAAAGATCCATCGAATTTCTTAAAACAGGCAGACACCTCCGTCTAAATGATAATGTTAAACTAATTATTGGTAGGAATAACGATGAGAACAATATTTTAAGTGAACTGATCATAGATGAAATTGTACTCCAGGCAAAGGACATTCCGGGACCTTTAGGAATTATTCAATCAAATAAGAAACTAAAAAGAGAAGAGATAAAACTTGCCTGCTCAATTATTCTCAGATATAATTCTAAAATAGAGAATTCTGCAATTGTACAATACGGAAAGAATTATAAACTAAACGATGAAATTGAAGTTGAAAAGATGGCAAAAGAAAATATTAAACAATATTTATTATAGGAATGTAAAAATGAAATACAAAACATTTAATGTACTACCTGAATTTGGAACAAACACATATCTTGTTTGGGATGAAATTTCCAAAGAAGCTGCTATCATTGATCCAGCTGCAAAATCGCAGAGAATGATCGATGAGATAAAAGGAATGGATATTAACTTGAAATATTTGATCTCAACTCATGGACATGGTGATCATATCGGTGGAAACAATATGATCAATGAAAATTTTGATGTAAAAAACTGTATTCATAAAGATGATGCCGATTCATTGAATGATCCTATAAAAAACCTGAGCATATATTTTAATGCGGAAATATCATCTCCAGAAGCTGATATTCTTTTAAGTGATGGAGACGAGCTAACTTTGGGAAAAGATAAATTGCAAATAATTCACACTCCCGGTCATTCGAGAGGTGGAATTTGTATTCTAACAGGAAACTTACTTTTTTGCGGAGATACCCTCTTTGCACAAGGAATTGGTAGGACTGATCTGTCAGGTGGCGATTATTCAACTCTGATAAATTCAATTAAAACTAAACTTTTTGTTTTAGATGGTAACACTAAAATTCTTCCCGGTCATGGACCTGTTTCAACTATCGAAGATGAAAAAGTAGGAAATCCATTTGTAGGAATGATGGCAAGATAATTGTCATTCCCAACTCGATTGGGAATCTATGAGATCCCTGCCGTGCGAGGATGACAAAAAAGTTCACTGTCACACTGAGTAGGAGTAAAACGACGTATCGAAGTGTCGAATTTACATCATAATTGTTTATCCTTCGATACTTTACTATGTTAAACTCAGGATGACAAAATAGGATTAATTCTCTAAACCATCCATTAAAAAATCTATTCAGTATACAAATACCGCTTGATCTTCTTAGTTGGAGTTTTTACAAACGGTTCACGCTGCTCAATAATTCTTTTAATACTTGAGAATGTAGAGACTTGTGAATTTACACCTCTTCTAATTTCCTGAAGCAGATTGCCAATGAATTCACGCATTTTTTTCTCGTTTGTTCGTTTAGCTTTATGTTCTTTATCTATTAATTCATAATTCAGATGAACACGAGCTACTATCTTGCCCTCAGCTTCATAAACAATTGATTCTAAAACGTCTTGATGTTGGTTAATAACAGACTCGATATCTTCAGGATAGATGTTTTCACCACTGGCACCAATAATAACATTTTTTAATCTGCCTTTAATATAAAGATAACCATTCTTTAAGATTCCCAGATCACCGGTTTTGAACCAGCCATCATCTGTAAATACTTCTTTTGTACGTTCGGGATCTTTGTAATATTCTTTCATCACGATATCGCCGATAACCTGGATTTCACCTTCTCCCGTTTTAGAGTCAGCATCATAAATGCGTACTTTAATTTTGGATAAAATTGTACCTGTAGAACGATATTTCGTTAAAGTTGGGTTACTTCCTGCAATTAATGGAGATGTTTCTGTAAGACCATAACCAATTGCATATGGGAATTTGGAATCTCTTAAGAATCTTTCTACATCGGGCGATAAAAGTGCACCGCCAATACCATAGAAATGAAGTTTTCCACCAAATGATTTATACAGTTTTTTACCAGCTATATAATGTAATAACTTCCTAGTTGGAGGAAAACTATAAAATGCTTTGGAAATTGGATTTGCTGTTAAAGTCGGATGAATTTTATTTTTAAATATCTTCTCCATGATCAGTGGAACTGTGAGCATAACTGTCGGTTTGATCTTTTGCAAGGCAGGAAGTAACACACTTGGGGTTGGAAGCTTTTTGAGATAATGTATCGCAGCTCCTTGCATGATCGGCATGATAAGCCCGAGTGTACATTCATAAGTGTGTGGAAGAGGAAGCAATGAAACAAACCTATCTGCTTCTACTATATTCTGGATTGTAAGAACTTCCAAAGAATCGAAAATCAGATTTTTATGAGTAAGTACCACACCTTTAGAATTACCGGTAGTTCCTGAAGTATAAAGAATGCAGGCAATATCTTCCTCTTTTATATCAGATGAACGAAGACCTGTGAATTTTAAGGCTGAATCGGTCAATTTGGCAAGTGGACGCGTTGTTTTAGATATTGTGCTTTTCAGCTTGGCAATTGTTGTTTCCGGTGGTATTATTGTAAAATCATCAATAAGAATACGATGTTTTATCAGATCACTTTCCAGCTCTTCAATTTTAGGGAATTGTTTTTGGGAAATAAAAATTGCCTTGCTACCTGAATGCCGGAGTATGTGATGAACTTCATTGTTACGAAAATCAGGAAGAATGGGAACAGCAACTGCCCCGAGGGTTGTTATAGCAAAATAGGTTATACCCCAGTTAGGAGAATTCTCGCTGAGAATAGCAACTTTATCACCTTTTCCGATTCCTTCTTCCTGCATGAAAAGTTGAACTTCTTTCACCTGTTCGTAGAATTCATTGTATCTAATAGGTTTCCCATCTACCCAGCTTACACATGTCTTTGCAGCATAAAGAACAGCACTTCGTTCCAATACACATTTTAGGGTGAGTCTCTCCAGTTCTTTCATATTACTTCCTTGTTGTTAATGAATTACTAAACATTTCTTAATTACAGCAATTTCTCTGTCTATCTGTAAATTTATAAAATATATTCCCGTTTTAACCTTACAGCTTTTCATATCTGTTCCATCCCAAAATATTGTGTGCTGTCCCGCTGAAAGCTGACTGGCTGAACTGCTGACAAGCTGTTTCACTTTCTGTCCTTTTATGTTATAGATCTCTAATTGAACATTTTGAGAATTTTTAGGAATATTAAAGTTTATTTGCGTGCCGGCACTGTTTTGTGAGAAAGGATTCGGGTAACTTGAAAGATTATAAATATTCTCTGTGAGATATTCGCTCTGCGTAGAAGTGATTTCCCATATCAAATCAGCAAATTCGGGATGATCTACAAATGGGTTTCTGTTTCCCTGCCAGTTATCATAGATCCTGTCATTACGTGTCTCTTCAAATATACTTGGAGGATCAAGAACACTCCATTCTAAAAGTGCTGAGAGTTTACCATGTTCAGGATTTGGATATGTATTTACTTCATCAACCACAACCAGATCAAGCTCACCATTCTCTCCTTCATAACGAACTGCCATATAAAATATCATGCGGGCTACATCGCCTTTAACTTCATCGCGTGGTTCCCACGAATCACCATCATAAAAACATCCGGGAATAGTGGGATAAGGATTATCACTATAATCAAAGTCTAAATTACCACGATCACCATTAACCTGAACATCGGTAGGACGAATGTGGTGAACATCGGTTCCACAAGGCGGATTGTTTCCAAAATCACCATGTGATTTAGCCCAGGTGTGCTCCCTGTTCCAAATAGGATAACCCGAATTTGAAACTGACCAACCGGTATAAAGCAGAATCACATTATTTGTATTATCAGGGTCTTCATCAGTATCGCGGAGTGCATTCCAAACACCCGTATAACTCAATTCGGTGTGACCATCAATTATATCGTTTAAGGCAGATTTAAGATCATCACCGCTTAATCCTTCCGTACCGTCATAATAACCGGGTGGGATTTGTGAAAATGCAATTGTGTATAAAATCAACAAACTAATTGTAATTAATATTCTATTCATAATTTTACCTCATATCTTTTAATAAATTATAGGAATTTGCAAATTAACAAAAGGTTGTCTTTCTGAGGAATTCTTCAAAGTACTTTCTCACGAAGAATCTCATTATAATAGGATATCCTTCCAAAGAATAACGCCTGCCCCGCTGAATAGCTTAGGGTGCGAAATTCGTCCTGCCTTCGCCAGCTTTGGCTTGGCAAGCAAGATGACCAAAACATTATATTATGCAAAACCCACTGTTGAAATAAAAATTACAGCTTATTTATGTCAAAAGAAAATGTGAAATATTATTAGTTAACACGATGAATCGGGGAAGGACAAAAATCAAATGAAATTATGCTTCGACTCCGCTCAGCATGACAGTCACGATAAGTTTTTCCTTTTTTCATGGGAGAAGACCATGTCTTTGTAAAACTATGGCGGAGCAAGTAGCAGGATGAGTTAATTTTAATCTCCAAACCTTGGATTCACAATGTTGTTATAAATTGAACCAAATGAGTAACTTAATCCAATCGAAAGAAAGTAAGTATATTGTGTCTGCAATTCTTTTTGTTTAAGAAGCAATTCCTCTGTAGATACATCTCCGGCAGCTAATGAAAGTTGATCATGAACACGAGATGTATTTCCCCACAGATTTAATGATAAACCTTTATATATTCTCCATGATACATTACCTCTTACAGTTAATTTATTCTTTTCCAAATTTTCTAATATTTTATTGTCTATCATCAAATATTGTGAGGCTGTAAGTGAAATTTCAACCGAACCCCATGCTTGAATGAATTCTAATTCCGTTGTAAATGAATGTTTAAGTAGTTCTTCTGAAAATTTCTCATAAATAGTTTTCTCAGTATAATAAACATAACTTGGATTAAGATAATATTGAAAGCGAAGTTGTTTTCTATTGGATTCGGAATATGGAAAAATATTATATTCTATCCCGGGATTCAAACCGAATTTAACATCTATATTACTATAGCTTGATGAATATATATAAGTCCAAAATCCGAATGAAAAATGATCAGTACAGGTTGTCACCAAATGGGCATTAATGCTTTTACTATTTGAAGAGCTTTCATAAACATCATCACCCCACTCAAATCTACTTTTATTCATACTTCCATTAAATCGGAATTGTACTTTCATCTCTTCTGTTACTTTGCTTGCTGATAACGATCCCCAAGTATTCAGAGAATTTGAAGATTCTTCTCCATTAAAATAGCCACTTAAGCTCATACTGAAAACCCAGTTATTCCATCTATCCTCTAAAACTTTCTCTATTGTCTCGGTTGGGAATGTAATAGTAAGTTTGTCTGCCATATCTGTTCGAGAAAAATAGCGTATCAGTCCTAGCTTAAGGATCTGAACACTTTTGAGTCTTTCAACTTCATCTGTATCACCATTTTCTAATATAAAAGAAAGGGATTCATCTATTCCACTAAAGATATTTTCTCCTGTGAAATCAACTGTGAATTTTTTCCCATTACTACCGGTGCTTTGTTTTGTAAAAAGAATGTAAATATCAGCTTCATTTTTATAACGAACGTAATTTACATTTGTGATCTTCTCTTTGATATAATTCATATCACCTCGCTCATAATCAATATAAACAGAGAAGTTTTGATTTTCATGATTTGTGTTTGCAAATGTATTTGCGCTCATCGATAATAATATAAGGCAAAAGATTAACATATTTTTCATATTTAATATTCCCTCCAAATGCTGTGATAAAAGAGATTGTGATGGGGAAGATGTCAATGCAAATATTTTCAACAGGGATTTTGTATTTTTTAATCGTTAAAAAAAACATGTTTATTGACACAGAACCCGCATCAACTTTTTTAGCACCAATATGTTAACAGATAAAGAAATATTAATAGAAAGTAGAAAGAGCTTCGAATTGCAGATCGAAGAAAATGAGATGTTGGATTTTCATGAAATATTTGGAAATAAGCATCCGGTTCATATTGAGATTGGAAGCGGAAGAGGAGAATTCCTTCTTAGAATTGCACAACAAAATCCAAAAATTAATCTCATTGGAATTGATCTCAAAGAAAAACGTGTTAAAACAATATTCCGCAAACTTTATAAAGAGAAACTCAAGAATGTGAGAATTATCAAAATATTTCTGAATGAAGAAACAATTAAGTTCCTCCCACCAAATTCTATTGAAACAATATATTTGCAGCATCCCGATCCTTGGCCAAAAAAGAAGCATTTTCACCGCCGGATCATCCAGTCAGAATTTATTAATATTCTTCACAAATTACTCATCAAGGGTGGTATTGTTGACATAGCTACAGATCATGAAGATTATGCCTTTTGGATCGTTGATCACTTCGCAGAAAGAAAAGATTTTACATCAATTTATAAAAAAGGGTTTACAAGAGAACCGGAAATCGGACATATTGAAACATATTTTGAAAAGACGAAAAGAGAAGAAGGTTTTGAACCGTATTTCATGAAGTACCGGAGTATATGATGGATAGAGAAAGATTTAAAAAACTCTTTAATGAATTTGTGGTTCGTTCGAGTGAACATTACAGCGAATTTGCCTGTAAGAATAAAGAAGCTTTTAGATTAAAGCCGGACGATAATTGCTTTATCAGAACAGAGTTTGCCATAGATAGAGATCGTATTTTGCATAGTGGGGCTTATCGCAGGTATCAAGGTAAAACACAAGTTTTTTC
>JAYEKK010000192.1:0-2512 GCA_034660955.1 Candidatus Cloacimonadota bacterium
GGTTGATGCAGAGTTGATAAAAAGGTATATTGAAGTTAAGGGCAGAGCAGGAGAAGGGCCGGTGATGATCTCTGAGAATGAAATGAACCGTCTACGGCAGTTGGGTGATTCGGCCTGGTTGTATGTTGTGAGTAATTGTAAATCGAATCCAGCTTTATTCAGAATACAGGATCCCGGTAATAATTTCAGAAATCCTGACTTATAGTAGTTCAATTTGTCGCAAATTTATAGATTAATTTTAGATTTGTTCCTGGAAATTTTGTTTCACTATCATTTAGAGTTTGACATACTTCTATAGTCGCTTTATTATCTCTGGGATTAGAAAGCGAATATAATTCTACTGTTAAAGTTTCATTTTTATAATCTGGTATTATATTGGCCTTTGTTTTGATTAGACTTTTTGTTAACGCTCTCATTTCATGTATTTTTTTCTTATAATTTGCTGCCAGTAAAATTGAGAAACTGGTTTCTGCTCTGTAACAAATCATCTTGATTATGTTCTGAAAAAGCTTACTCTCAATATCAAGTTTGTTGTATCGCACTTTTTCTTCCATTTCCTTAATAGTTATTTTATAAGGATGCAATTTCCTTTGTATAACGAGTTCTCTTTCCAGGGCTTCAAATTGCTGTAACTCTTCTTTTACTTCACTCTGTTTTCTAAAATTATTTTCTGTTTTATCTGAATCATCGTTTAAATTTTCATGAATAAGTTCATATAATCTTGCCTTTCTGCGAGCTATTTTCTCTCTTATTTTCTTCAACTTATTAGTTAGTTTACGGTGGGGTGGGTTAACTACCTTGAAGTCATCATTTATCTTATTTACAAGATAATGAACAATTCTGTCAAGATCGTAATCACTGCGCAAATATTTGAAAAAATTTTCCTGAGCCCAGCGACTGAACATCTTTATTGCAATAAGAACAGTTGTTAATTTTTTGTTGGTGGTAATAATACTTGTCTGATGAGAGTCATTATTTTTTTTTCTTACTTCACGAAGTTTTACTTTGTTCCATTCAATGTTTTTTTCGCAAAGTTCCATTTTAACTTTATTAGAATCTATTTCAACTTCATGTTCTGTAAAATAGTTTTTAGGCCATCTATTTGTTACGTTTTTTTTGTATGTTAATATAGCTACCCTATACTCCGACCATAGTTTGCTGAAAAATTCGGGACTGGATATTTCCCTGTCAAAAACAAGAGTAAATCTTGGCAGATCAGGGTCTGCTTCCAATTGTTCATCCGTAATTTTTATTGCAATATTTTCGAGTAATTCCGGAAGGATTTTATTCAAAATAATTTCTTGCATTTTTTCGTTTACTTCTCCAGTTATAACAAAATAAGGCAATCCGTCTGAGTTATTAACCCAAAACTCTGTCATGCCAGGTAAGCACAGTTTTAGACGAGAAATATGTTTTTTACCCAAATTAGCTTTATATCCACTATAAACTTTTACGTGGCCATCAACATAATAAAATGCTGTTTGTTCCTCTTCAACCCAAGATGTTGCAAGTTCCCGACTCCACTTTTCTGCTCGTTTTTGTTCTACAATCTTAGACATTTTAAATCGTAAATTTCTTGCTTCGGGGATACGATCCAAACCAAGGAGTTTGCCAAATTCTCCAGGACTGATATGTTTTAATTGTTCAGGATTTTTTATCCTGCACAAATACATAAAAGCCAAAGTCAAAATAATTGTATTTAAATCGTAGTAGCCTGATAATTGTTGGTAATGATTTTGGTAACTTAATAAGCCGGTTGCCAGAAGAGATGGAAGTAAGAATAGAACTCCACCAAATTCAACACCCTCGCTTGGCAAAAATTCTATTGGAGTTTTTTCTAATTCTCCTTTTACTGCAAGCATGCGTTCATCATAACGAGTAGTAGCAATTCCCAAACTTTCACCAGCTAACAGATCTTCACTATTGCGCTTGGATATGCTTGTCAATGGAATATCAATTATACTTTTTTTTTAATGTGCCTTTCTTTAAATGATAACGAATAGAGGCTTCATGTACATCAATCTCTCGTGCTGTTCGCATTTGAGAATAACCCAAATCCAAATATTTTTGAGCGTCAAGAAGTTTGTCGGGAGTCATTTTATGGCAGTGGCCTCGCTTGTCATTGGGTTTGAAAAAAGCTTCTGCACCACCTTCTCGATGACGTTTGGCATATCTCTCAAAATTGCGAACTCCTATTCCAAAAACCTTACTCAGAGCTGATGCACTACATGAATGGTTCTCAATTAGGGTGGCTGTTACGAAACGAAAAGTATTAAGATTATCCTTCTCATGAATATGAACGGGAGAACCATTGTGCAAATAGTATACAAAATTGTCTTTCTCAAAAACTCCCCAAGTGGCGGAAAGCATTTTTGTAGTTGTTGGAAAAATTGGAAGCTGTAGTTGCATAATTTATTTGTACTTTGTACAAAAATACGACAATACAAATTTACGTGCAAAACCTAATAATAACCTGATACTAAAATTTTAGGTAAGGAGTTCTGAATTTTAT
>JAYEKK010000193.1:0-2501 GCA_034660955.1 Candidatus Cloacimonadota bacterium
TTTTCAATTTCAACAGCATCATCCAATGTTGGAAGTTTGAAATTTTTATCGAAGATATCGTTAATCAATCTTCTGGTTAATCCACCGCCACTACCATGACCTAGAGTTATTATATCATCTTTCATATTTATCATCCTATTATTCTACCGCAGATAAACACGGATAAACGCAGATAATTGGAATATATTATTAGCGCTTTCTTCGTGCTCTTAGTGGCAAAGTTTCTATCTTTCATATTTATAATAAGCTGCGCAGCTTCCTTCCGATGAAACCATGCAAGGTCCGATTGGATTTGCGGGATTACAGGTTTTTTCAAATAATGGACACTCTGGTGGAATAATGATTCCCTTAAGCACATCTGCACATCTGCAGCCGGTATTTTCCTCTTCTTCTTTTAGTGTAATATTGTATTTTTTAGAAGCATCAAATTCTTTGAATTCATCTCGAATTCCCAATCCTGAATCAGGGATCCAACCAATTCCACGCCAAAGAGCATCTTCTGTTTTAAGGACTGTATCAATAACTTTCTGAGCACTTTTATTTCCCACGATATTTACGACTCTGTTATATTCATTTACAATTGCCGGCTTGTTAAGTTTAACCTGCTCTGTAATGATCTTTATTGCAGTTAAAATATCTAAAGGTTCAAATCCTGCAACGACACCACCGATGTTATATTTTTCAGGTAAGAGCATATACGATTCTGAACCGATAATAACACTTACATGACCCGGCAGGAGGAATCCATCCAGCTTGATATCTTCAGCAGAAAGAAGAGCTTCTAAGGCAGGAGGAACAAGTTTGAAAGCAGGGAATACAGAAAAATTATGCAATTTCTGTTTCTTCGCCATTAATATAGTTTGTGCAATTCCCGGGATGGTAGTTTCAAACCCGATGCCTACAAAGATCGTTTCTTTTTCTTTAGCCATTTCTAATGCTTCTAAAGGTGAATAAACTATTCTCACATCCAAGCCTCTGGCACGTGCGTGTTCCAGTGTCTCATCTTTTCCCGGAACGCGAATAACATCACCAAAAGTGGCGATCGTAATATTTTCCATTTTAATTAGTTCATCAATTAATGAAGAGGGTGTAACACAAACCGGACATCCTGGTCCGGATATTAATGAAATGTTTTTCGGAAGAAGTTTTCTGATCGCCCAGTGACCAATTGCCATTGTGTGAGAACCGCATACTTCCATTATTTTAATGGGTTTTTCCCAGTTTTGCAGATCTTCTACGATCTTTTTAATTAATTTTGGGTCACGATATTTTGATAGATCAATCATCTTCGAGCAGTGTCATTTCTTCAAACAATTTTAGTGTTTCATTTGCATCTTTTTCGGAGATTATATTTAAGGCAAATCCCGTATGCATTATAACCCAATCTCCTATTTTAGCTTCTGGAGTAAATGTGAACATGATATTCTTATTCACTCCACCCAGGTTTACAATACCTTTTTCACCATCTTTTTCTACTACTTGTGCAGGAATTGCTAAACACATTTTTTCTCCTTTTTTTACCACTGACTTACACTGACAAATACAGATTTTCTGCAACGAACAAAACAAACAATACTAACTATATTTTTCAGAAGATTTCAAAATATAGATAGTCTTCTCATGAGAGGAGTACCCGATTTATCGGGGGAGGTGTGGATATTAAAATTCTGAATCAGTCGCATTCTACTCCTCCATTTTCCTGTTTGCTATCATTACCTGACCAACAGATATCGAACCATCATTTGGTGATAAATTTTTGGGTGAATAAACTGTAAAGTTATTTCTTGTAAGTGCTTCTATTAGCCCATTAAGCAATATTCCATTCTGCATCACTCCACCAGAAAGCACAACTTTATTAAGTCCGGAAACAATGGAAACCTGTTGAACAGAAGTCAGTGTAAAATCAATGATTGTTTTATGAAATCTTTTTGAAATAACTTTTGATTTTACTCCATTTTGAATGTCTTTTGAAACTTCTCTAATTATTGGTTTTATATTTATTATATCTTTACTAATTTCAAATGAATAAGGTTTGGAATCTGAGACAGATTCGTTGCTACATAAAAATTCTAAAGCCATTGCACTTTGAGCTTCAAAAGTAATGATCGGGAAAAGTCCTAACATTGCAGCTATGCAATCGAAAAGTCTACCCATGCTTGAAGTTTGAAAAACATTGAAATTATTTTGCAACTGTTTTTGGATCACATTTCTTTCAAAGCCTGAAATTCCTTTTAAAAATTCAGTATTTGTACCAGCTGCAATGGAGTATGCGTAAGCTATACGAACCGGATGCTTAATAGCTGCATCTCCTCCGGGAAGTGGCATATAGTTCAAATGAAAAACGCGACTAAAATCAGTATGATCTGCTATAAATATCTCTCCACCCCAGATCGCTCCATCTGTTCCGTAACCGGTTCCATCATAAGAAATACCAATTATTTCTTCATCCAATTGATGCTCTGCCATAATTGCCGAGATATGAGCGTGATGATGCTGGACTT
>JAYEKK010000194.1:0-2472 GCA_034660955.1 Candidatus Cloacimonadota bacterium
TTGAACTGTCGACATTTTGTCGACAACTGAAATGTGCCTAACAAAAACTTCATGCATTTAGATTGAAAGAAGAGTGAGAAAAATGTGGCAGATTTAAAATTTCTTACTTTTCAATATTCCAATCTGTTCCTTTGGGTGTATCTTTGAGGGTAATACCCATCTCTTTTAGATCGTTTCGGATCGCATCTGCCATTTCCCAATTTTTCTCTTTTTTAAAGCGGTTCCGATAACTTATAAGAAGTTCTATCAATTCACCGGAAATATCACTAAGATCATTGCTGAGTTTCTCTTTTAGATCGAGGAAGAATCCAAGTACATTTCCCAGTTCAATTAGAAGATGAATGAAAATTGGATCTTTTGTTTTATTGTAAGTTTTATTAATATCGAATAATACAGATATTGCTTTGGCTGTATTAAAGTCATCATTCATAGCAGTTATAAAATTATTTTTGTGTTGCAGATGAACTTCTGTATATTTAAATTCCTTGTCTTTTATGTTTAAATAGTCAGCATTTTTTATAGTATTGTAAAAATTCTTAACAGCCTGGCTGGATTCCTTAATGATATTCTCATTAAAATCTATTGGACTTCTATAATGTTTGGAAAGGAAGAAAAAGCGGATCGCTTCGGCATCATATTTTTTAAGAATATCACGTGCTGTGAAAAAATTATTTAAACTTTTAGACATTTTTTCACCTTCGATATTCAAGTATCCGTTATGCATCCAATAGTTTGCCAGTTTCTGGTTGGTAGATGCTTCAGCTTGTGCAATTTCATTCTCATGATGTGGAAAAACAAGATCGACCCCGCCGCCATGAATATCAAAAGTGCTGCCAAGTAATTTACGGGACATTACCACACATTCGGTATGCCATCCGGGACGTCCTTCACCCCATGGACTTGTCCATTTTGGCTCACCTGGTTTTGCTTTTTTCCAGAGTGTAAAATCGGCTGGATGCTTCTTCTGCTTATTAGCTTCTACCCGAGCACCGGCTTGCAGATCTTCCAATTTCTTACCGGAAAGTTTGCCGTATCCCGCAGAATTTGAAACAGAAAAATAGACATCACCATTTACTTTATAGGCAAACTTCTTCTCCTCAAGTTCTTTTATCAAGGTGATCATATCATTAATATATTCAGTAGCTTTGGGATGATGATCAGCCGGATTTATCTCCAGAGCATTACAGTCATCAAAAAAAGCTTTGGTATATTTTTCTGCGATTTCTGCAACCGGAATTTTCTCTTCAATTGAACGATTGATAAGTTTGTCGTCGATATCGGTAACATTTCTCACGAGAGTCACTTCATTTCCTATGTATTCAAAATATTTTTTTACAACATCGAAGAAAATAAGAGGTCTGGCATTTCCAATATGAAAATAATTATATACTGTAGGTCCGCAAACATACATTTTTACTTTGCCATGCTCAACCGGAATAAATTCTTCTTTTTTATTGGTTAATGTGTTATAAATTTTCATTATAAACTCCGTTTAATAAATTATGTTTATGGGTTCTGCATCCCTGTCATCCTGCTTGCCTAGTCGTAGCTGAGCGAAGACTGGACGAATCTTGCACATTATTCTCAGGAAGGATCTCCGCTTATAATGAGATTCTTCGATGAAAACTATGCAAGTTCATCCTCAGAAAAACAATTATTGTTGGCTTTGCGAAGCAAAACGACAAATTTGTGTTTTCATTCAACAGAACCCTTTAATTCATGTTTGCAAATTTTCATTTGCCAAAACAGTTATCACACTGCTTCCGTAATTTTTGTTATAAGTTGTCATCACATCCCATTTTTCTAATAATTTTTCTCTGGGAGAATGCTCTATTACAATGTAGCCATTTTTGGTTAGAAGCTCATTATCAACAATTTTTTCAATTGTACTATTTACCAGATCTTTATTGTAAGGAGGATCCATAAAGATCAGGTCGAATTTCTTCTCACAACTATTTAGGAATGCACTGACTTTTTTCCTATGGATCTTGCAATCTGAAGTGCATTTCAATTTTTCAATATTGCGTTTCATTGTCTTTATTGATTTATCCGAGAAATCTACAAAGTCTACAAAATTTGCATTTCTACTGAGAGTTTCAAAGCCGAGAGAGCCACTTCCTGCATAGAGATCAAGGATATCTTTGCCGGAACAAGATGAGATAACAGAGAAGATAACCTCTTTGATGTAATCGGTTGTAGGACGGGCTGTTTTACCGGGAACAGTAAACAGATTTGCTTTCTTGAATTTTCCTGTGATAATTCTCATTTACTTGCCTTACCGGAAAATAAAAATCTTATTTCCAATTGCTGTGGCTTCATCTCAAAACGAGGGCAACCCAACAGATGTGTTTCGGCTGATTGCTTACATTTATGCGTGCATTTAATGCACAATTTATTAATTTCTTTAATCTTTTTTGACATTCTCTGAAACTTTTAGCAATTTAACTACAAAATTCAAATCAGATAATTTTA
>JAYEKK010000195.1:0-2468 GCA_034660955.1 Candidatus Cloacimonadota bacterium
GCATCAAAATATTGCATTTGATATCTCCCTAACTAGATAAATTGAGTAGCTTGGGAGTTTGAGCTTTGTGAGGATGCTCTGTCCCAGCGTATACTTTAAGCTTGGTGAATATTTGTCTTCCCAAGATGTTCTTCGGAAGCATTCCTTTTACAGCATGTTCTATAATTCTTTCAGGGTGTTCCTGAATCATTCTTTTGAATGGGATAACAGTTTGTCCATCCGGATAACCACTATAACGTTTATAGGTTTTCTGTAATTCCTTATTTCCTGTAAGCCTGA
The DNA here is from genome assembly GCA_034660955.1 of Candidatus Cloacimonadota bacterium. Taxonomy (GTDB): domain Bacteria; phylum Cloacimonadota; class Cloacimonadia; order Cloacimonadales; family TCS61; genus Tenebribacter. The sequence continues at coordinate 280 of JAYEKK010000195.1, forward strand.
CTTTCTCAGCATTGATAACTACAACGTAGTCACCGGTATCGAGATGCGGACTAAAATATGGCTTGTTTTTTCCACGGAGGATCGTAGCGATTTGAGTCGCTAATCTTCCTAATACCATATCTTTCGCATCCACCAGATACCAATCTTGCTTGATCATATCTGCTTTTGGAGTTTCAGTTTTCATTCTATCTCCTTATTTTTCTATACTATTTGATGATCGGACGAACAAAATATTTTATCATGGGTTTTGCTGTCAAGTATACTATGAAATTAATAGCAATAAGCTACTTTTGTGTCACAATTCCAGATGTTCTTTTAGAGAAAAATATTGCCAAATAACTTCACAAAATAAAGTTGAAAATGAAAAATAAATTAAAGAGGTTTTATGAAAATTAGTGCAACTCTAATACGAGTAGTTATAATTACAATTTTATTGATAATTGTAATCAGCGATTTTTTCTACATTAAATACTTAGAAAAGAGGATGAATAACATTACAATTCTCACCAGTGAAGCGGATTCCATGGTGGCGGTAAAGGCAACTTCATTTAAAAAACCGGTTGTTGTTTTCACAACTGATTTCATTGATGAATTCTATCATTATAGTTCACCGTTTAAAGATGGAATGGATTTTAATGAATTGATAAAAAAATATATCAGAAACCGTTGGGCAGATCATTATGGTTGCGGACGCGGAACTCGTGAACGTAAAAGGATTCATGAAGGTATCGACTTCTATGTCCCTGAAAATACTCCCGTCTACCCGCTTACAAATTTTGGGATTGTAACTGAAGTGAGTGATAATCCGCATTATCTGGTTCAAGTTGAATATAAAAAGCCGGATGGAATTATCGATTCAATGAAAATTGAGTATGGTAAAACCATCAGGATACTGTATCCGGAAGGAATTGAAAGTATTTATACTCACTTGAATGAAGTGTATGTGGAACTGAATCAGAAGGTAGATAGAAATACTGTGGTTGGTCTTACCGGACTTACCGGAAATATTCGTAACAGCGGAAAACCTTCCCACCTGCATATGGAACTGCGTGATAGCGAGAACAGATCATTTGATCCGAGACACAGACTCAGATTTGTGCAGAATTCTGCAGCAAATTTTATCAAGCATATTAATATTGGTGATTGATAAAAGTTGATTATTCAGTTTTGCCAGACAGAGTGTTTGTGTCATCCTGAGTGTCCGGCAGTTGCCGGATGTATCGAAGGATAATGAAAGTGAAAATATCGTACACTTCGATACGTCATTTCATTCCTACTCAGTGTGACAAATACTTGGAATTTCTGCAGATTCTTCGATTTATCGGAGTAGAGTGAATCTTAATATTTTGGACGCATCATAATGATACGTCCTGTATTTGCTAGATAATAAAAGGAGGAAATTATGAAAAAGATAGGTTTGTATTTAGTTGTATTATTGATGTTTTTATCGGGTTGTGCTGTGATGAACACATCTATGATGGAAACAGCAGAAACAGTTGAGCCGGGTCACCCAAAATTTGGTGTTGAGTATGGTTATGGATTAGACCTGACTTCCACAATGTTGATAATGGATAATGAAACTAACTTTGATGCTACTGGGTTGCTTTCTTTACCTGTTTACGGTATAAAAGCCGGTATTGGCTTAACCGACAAAATGGATATTAACGGCAAAGTATGGGTATCCCTGGGAGGAGTCGGTTCCAAGGTATATTTGAAATATCGTCTTCCATACGATAGTGAAAAAGCATCGATCGCTATAATGCCGGGAATTACTTTTGTTACCACAGAATCTGACGATGAGGAAGAGGAAGGAAGCATTGAAATAGCAGATATTAACTCTTATGGTTTTGAAGTTCCCTTTTTAGCAACTTATAGAGTTGGAAAAGCTTTAGCAGTAACCGGAATGGTAAGATACAGTGCAGATGTTATTAAAATAGAAGAAGGAGATGCAAACTATAAAGCATTTATGCTGAATAGATTTGGTGTTGTTGGTGGATTATCACTTGAACTTGGTCCTCTTTATTTCAGACCTGAAGTTGGAGTAGAAATGGCATCTCAAAAATATGGTAATTTTGGTGCAGCTCCAATTTTTGCAATTGGAGCAGGGTTCGATTTCTAACATGAATGAATACATAATTAAAAGTTGGAATGATCTGCAGGAAAAATTGTTTGAAAATTCTTGGAATCCC
>JAYEKK010000196.1:0-2445 GCA_034660955.1 Candidatus Cloacimonadota bacterium
TGTAATACTGTCACTCAATCTCCAGAATTTTTTCCTTTGCCACTTATTCATATTACTTTTTTGTTTCCAGTATTCTTCTGTTTGATTGAATAATTTATATTCTTTTACAACCTTTTTTGTATATGTATCAATAATAAAATTCTTAACTTCCTTTATCAAGAACAGGTTATTATTAACATTCTTCTTTAGAACACAAACTTTTAAAGCCGCTAATGAGATATTTTCATACTTTCCTTTTCTCTCATGAATTTTTTGTATAGTATTGTTAAAGAGTTTTTTGTCATGCTCATATATTGTTATCAATACTTGAAAAAGATGTTTTGGTAAATGCTTGATCTTAACCAGAAATTCGGGTAAAAACGGATAGGATTTTGATTGTAGAATAAGATTTGTATCTGATGTAAAATAATGTTCATTAGTACTCATTAGCGGAGTCAGTAATCCTGTAGCAATTAATAATCTAAATGCTTTTTTTAATATTAAAAGATCACTCTCTAATAAAGTATTTTCAATGATTTTAAAGATTCTGTAGGGGTCATGGATTCTCTCAAGGATGGGTAATATCCATGCATCATTTCCGTTATTATGCAGAATATTAGGTAGTAATATGATACTTTTCAAATCCATACGTCGAGTAAAAGTAATTCCTCCTGTAAAGAAAAAAGAATTTTTCCAGATGTCTAAAGCATTAATAAATGTATCATAATCATTCTTTTTAACAATTCTTTTCATATATGTCAGAATATGTTCATCAAATCTGGAACTTATCTCAGACCAGTTTTTCGGCTCAATAGTCCCTTCTTTAATCTCTCCAAGATCAATTTTATTAAATAATTGTCTAATCTGATCAGATTCAAAGATACTAATAATTCTATTTGATGAACTATAATCTTTCAATTCAAGAAACTCAATATACAATTTGTATATGAGATCAACATCTGTTTTCTTAAAAGTAATATCTTTATAAGTATTGTTCTTTATTGCTTTCTTTAACAGTTCAATTCTTTTCATATTTATTTTTCCTCAATATCTTACATAAGCGTTCAGTATGCAACATCAGGTCTTTGCCATTATCAATCTTTTTTAATTCTGTTTTGGAAAGTCCTATACTCTTATATAATTTTATCACCTGTTTATTCATAACTGGCATCATTTTATTTGTCATAAAAAAGTCAAATGAATCTGTATTGTCAAGATCTCTGGCCAGAATATTTTTAGATCCTTTATGGATAACGCTAAATGTGTTATCCATAATATCTTTCTGGCCCCTAAACTCAAAAAATACTTTAAATGCAGCACTTGAGATTTGGTGAAAAGCCAATAAAATAATATTATCTTTCATTGAATTGATATAGTTGAGCATTAAATCTGCATGAGTAAAAGATCCACCATTCGATGAGAAGTAAATAAGTATTTTTGATTCATCGATTTGTTTAATAATACGGTGTATATGAGTTAAAAAATTGCCAATCGTAGCTGAATTGATTTCAGTATCGAATACTATTACTTCTTGTATATCTTTCATATTAATTGCTAAATTCATAGACTCTCCAATTCCTTACATATCCAGATTGGCTATTAAATCTTCAGGTTCACAACCAATTTCATCTGCTAAGTCAATAAGCTTTATCGCTTCGTGCTCAGATCTGTAATTTAATTCTGGATGTTGAGCTATTCTCCATCGATTAATATCATGTTGATAACTATATCTATTATAATCTGTAAATGCTTGTTGATTTTTTACTTTATTAATAACAGATTGTTGAGCAAATATTGATAATATCCATTTGCTGTTAATTTCTTGTAATTTATTCAAGGTTGACTGGGTTATGGTAAAGAAATCAACATTTCTTAAACACCAATCTACATAAGAAGGATTTTTTTTGTAAACTTGTTTTAAAGTTTTACCTTTATATTTACCGAAACTGAATATAGTTGAAAGTTTATAACAATTCATTTCGACCTCCTTACCTCATTCTCTAATTTACATTAGTTGTTTTACCGATTTTGTCTATTACAAATTGTTATCAGAGGTTCTAACTATACATTTTTAAAAGAGTTGGAACTATATATGCGGTTATCTAAATAAGACTTTTGAGGTAACTTTTGTTACTTTTGTTGTTTTTGAATTGCATCAATTTAATTTGATACTTTTGGAATACACCAATTTCTTTAACGACTTTGGAGTACGCCAATTATTTTGGCGTAAAGCGATGAAGTCGCTTGATAGTTGAGACCTGCGGTCTCAAAAGGGAAAATAATTCCCTTACTCCAAATAGTGAGATGCAAGCATCTCAAGTTGCAATCCCGATTTATCGGGACAACACTCCAAAGTAAAGCAAATATTTACTTTACTCCAAATATTCTAAATCAAGTTTATCACAGGGATTTTCAGAAATGATCTCTTTTAAATAATCAGGATCATTTATATATCTTTTATAATAG
>JAYEKK010000197.1:0-2440 GCA_034660955.1 Candidatus Cloacimonadota bacterium
ACAATACCTTTTAAAAAATTAGATAATAAAGGCTCTGCAGCTGTCTTAAGAACAAAAACAAACGTTGATCAATGTTTTTTTCGTCAGGGAACTCTTTTTTTGCAATAGAAAGTATTTGTTTAACTGTTTTTTTTCCATCACAGTTCTGCCATACAATGCTACCAAGTCTATCAAGATTTGCAGTAAAGTTATTATCTTTTTTGATAAATTTACAAAAAGATTTTCCGAAGTCAGAGTTAAACTTCGGTACTTTTATTTCTACTAGCCCATCATCTTTGACTTCCCATTTAAAATCAGCCCTTGCGGGTTGATATTTTAGAAACTCATCAACGGTTGGAACTAGTGGTTGTTTTGATTTATTCTTTCTTAGCAAAGATTTCCCTCAATGGGATGTACGCCAGTAGCACTGCTATAAACAACCATAATAGTATGGCTGGTAGCACCGGCGGATATGTAAATATTGAAAGATCTATTCCACCGATAATTAAGAATGCAACTATGACACCCATGAGTGCCTCACCGGCTATAAGCCCTGCGGTGAAAAGTAAGCCTGTTCTTATAATCTTTTCCTTTGGTTTAACATCGGTCTGCTTAATTGCAAGCTCCCAGTCGCTGATTTCTTCCTCAGCATTACCATATTTCTTTTCGACGTATTTGTTTGTGAAATGTCTTACTATTCCACCTGCAAAGATTGGTACACTGAGTGTAAACGGCAAATAAATACCAATTGCAACAGGTAGAACTGGTAAATCAATTAATATTAGTACGAATGCAAGGACAGCACCTGCAAGTACAAATGGCCAGACCATTCCACCACCAAGAACTCCTTCTACAATCCCGCTCATAAGAAATGCTTGTGGCGCTGGAAGGTTTGTACTTCCTATAGTGTAAGCTTGGTCAAGTGCTTGTACAACAAGTGCAAGAATTGGTGCTGCCGCAAGAACACCAACGATTTCTGCTATTTGTTGGTTTTTAGGAGTGGCACCAATCATTTGACCACACGTCATAGATTGCAACACATCTCCTGAAATCGCTGCGGCACAACAAATAACTGCCGCGATTAATATTGCAACACCATATGCTCCAACGTTTCCAGACAGTCCAAAACCAAGTAAGATTAAAGATGTAATAAGTAAAACTGATACAGTCACACCAGAAATAGGATTATTCGACGACCCTAAAAGTCCTGCCATGTATCCTGCAATTGCACTTGCAATGAACGCAAAAAGTATTGCAAATACTGCCATTACTCCAGATATTGCCCATTCGCTGGAGATGTAACCATATACTAAAAAGATTGGTATTGTAAGAGCACCTATCGCAAGAAATACAAATTTAAAGTTAAGATCTTGCTCTGTACGTTTTTTAGCAGCAACTTCTCCGCCTTTAAGACCAATTACTGCTTCTCTTATTCCCTCTGCAAGGTTTGATCGTAGTTTGAAAATTGTGTATATTCCTCCTACAACCATTGCACCTACACCAATGTATCTAATGTATTGACCCCATATCTCCTGAAAGCCCCATATCTGGCTTCCAATATCCCAGTTTCCAGCTCCAAGAGCAAGTGCATCTTCTACTTGTTGAGCCGCAATAAAAGAATTGGCAACTACTCCAGGTTGCGGAAGCCCTGTTGCAAGTGCTATGAGTGGCGCGAGAATAACCCATCCAATAAGTCCCCCTACAAGAATGAATGATGCTATACGTGGTCCTATAATCCATCCAACACCAAGAAGCGCAGGACTTGTTGCGGTACCGCCGTATATAATAGCGTTTTTTTCACCGCCACCAATGTTGTATTTACCAATATTGATTATTCCATGTACTTGTCCCGCAAAAGTTTTAATTCCAACTTGACCGAATTTAAGAAGTGCTGCAGCAATAACACCTACCATAAGCCATATTCCACTAATACCACTTTCCCCATCCTTAGCAGACTCTTCTCCGCCAACTGTAGTGGTAAGCACGGCTGCGACTGCAACACCCTCAGGAAAGGGTAAGTCTGTCTTGATAATAAGTGCACGACGAAGAGGTATCATCCATAAAACTCCAAGAATACCACCCAGAAGCGCTATAAGCGTTGTTTCAACATATTGAATCTCAGTCCAAGTACCAAGCAATACAAGAGCAGGTATTGTAAAAATAACACCTGCAGCAAGTGCTTCACCCGCCGCTGCTCCCATCATTCCAATATTTACTTCAAGAATTGTCCCTTTAAACGGTTTTAGTAGTGCAAAAGCCATTACTGCTCCAGGAATAACAGCAGATACTGTCATACCAGCATAAAGCCCAAGATATGCGTTTGCAGATCCTAGGATTATAGCAAGGAGTGCCCCTACTAAAACTGCTTTAATTGTAAGTTCAGGTATTTTCTTATTTGTGGGTATAAATGATTTGAAATTTTCACGTGACATCTTACTTAGCTCCCTACATTATTAATATA
>JAYEKK010000198.1:0-10495 GCA_034660955.1 Candidatus Cloacimonadota bacterium
GCAAGAACTCTTCCGGCATATTTGTAGTATCAGCTTCATCTACATAACTATCATAACCCGGGAAATCTACTTGCCAGCCAACATTACTCGGAGGAACAAATTCGATATCTATCGTATATTCTGATATATTATCCCAATACAGTCCAATAGCATTACCGTCATTAATGAGACCAGCGTACATATTTGGATAATCAGGTGGTTCGGGAGCTTGATAATGAGGGAAAATATCGGGTTGTACAACAGTGGTAAGTGTTTGAGCTTTACCATAAATAAACTTGGCAAATCGAGCTGTATTACTCAATTCAAAGACACTTTCACCTGGGAACACAGCTATAACGATCTTCATCGTTCTGCCTGGAGGTAGATTCCAACGTTTGAAATAATTACCTTCATCGTCAATTTCTAAATAATCAAGAATACCATTCCCATCAGTGTCTCCAGTGTGAGCTTGTGCTCCATAAAATGCAAATAGATATCTAGTATCAATACCGCCTGGTTCATTTTCGATCTGATAATAAGGATAATCTCTAAGATTTACCGCAAAGCCATCGTCTGGATTTCTTCCTGTTAATAACCAGTATTTCTCATTTGCTGTAGTATTACCTGTAGAAACATAATGCAACGGCTGCCAATCATCCGGACCCCAACTTACATCCCACGTCCAACATGCAAATACTAATTGTTCAGGGTCTGGTGTACAAACACGTGAACCAACATAGCCTGTAGTTAATCCACCATCTTGGTCTGCATCATAAGTATAAGCAAATTCGAATCCTTCCCCAGAAACATAGCTACTAAGATCATCCGGTGCAATTGAGGATGCACCAAAAGATTGCGGACCAACATCGGAATCCATATAAACACCCATTGCACAATCATAAAGTGTATCAGTTTCATTCATATTTGTAATATCAAATTCAACATAAACCAGATTTTTAATATAATCATAACTCCACTGATAACTCATCTGCCTTACACGAATATTAAGTGGAACGTGTGTGTTTGTTCCGGCACTAGCACTATAGTCTCTATCAGTATTAGGATTACCGTTTTCGAAGGGACTATAATCATAATAATATGAAACGAAATCTTGTTCAGAAACAGGATATCCATCTTCATCCACAATTCCATCACCATCATCATCTGCCGGCTCTGAGAAATTATACAATTCGTTTGAGTTATCACTTAAATCTACAAAACCGAGTGGAAACCAAATGGATTGGTTATCTTCATCAGTTATTATGTCAGTTCCATATGCTCCTTGAGAGATATGAAGATACTCACCACCATAGTCTGAGAATACACTTGCTTCATCTATAAAAAATTCTGAAGGAATAAATGGGAAAGCATATCCTAAAGGATCCTCATCAATTAGTCCGTCATTATCATCATCTACACCTTTTCTCTGGTTTCTAATAGAAGTTGTTACTGTTTTATCCTGATAATTATGCGCTGTATATTGTGATCCAAGATAAGAAGCTTCTAACGGGTTGTAGGCAGGTAAAAGTTCATTAATACGGTGCCATCCATCAACTCCTATACTAACCAGAGTATCAATTACTGCTGTCAATGTGTCGTTATAACCGTTCTCGTAATCGCCATAGATCACAAAATCATCATCAGTGTCTGGTGGGTAATTAAGCCAGTAATATTGCCTACCCAAATGATCTCTTTTAATTTTTTTTGCGCCAAACCATAATCCCCCAAGATACAAATAATCAATAGATGAGCCTCCTGGATATTCAAGTGATGGCCATTTAGGATCGGTTTCACCTGAACCGAAAAAACCGTAGTTACTCACTCGTAACCAGATATTCCCAAGATTATGTACTTGTGAAGTATCAAATTTCTTATCTTGAACAGGTTCAGCGTAAGTTCTAGCAAATGCACTTACTGTAAACACGATAAGAAGCATTAGAATAATTAATACTTTTAATTTACTAATATTCATATAAAATCCCCCAAGATTTATTAATGTAATGAAAAATTAACCGGGAATGTAACCCAGCAAGCTACAGGTTTCCCACCACTTTTAGCAGGTGAGAACTCCCATTGTTTAACACTCTTTATGGCAGCCTCATCCAATCCGCCAGGACCTGACATCAATGATTTCAAGACTTCAACCGCTCCAACAGATCCATCTGTAAATACTTCCACTTGTAGAATTACATCACCTTCAATACCGGCATTTCTGGCAAAAGTCGAATAAACCAATGGTGCTCTCTTAATGGTAAAAGGTGCATCTTCATAAACAACAAATTTAGATGTCTTACCTATAATTTTTTCCTGAATTTCTTCATATGGATCTAGAGAAGTAACTCCGATAGTTTCTATAATTTCAATATCCTCATCATCTTCTCCATCCAGATCTTCTTCTATAATTATCTCAACCACCGGTTTAACAGTCTCTTCAGGCGGTTTGATTCTTTCTCTGATCTCAGGTGGGATATCAATTGCTTCTGTGATATTGATATTCCTGCTATACGGTTTTACTTCAACTTTAGGTGAAACAATAAATGCAAATAGTATTATCAGTATTGCTAAACTTACTGATTTATCATAATAACTTTCTGCAATGTCTTTCCAATCAACTGTTCGTTTATTCATATTTCGCCTACCTTAGCAACTTTGCTTCAAAATAAACACGTAAAGTTTGAGCTTCACGTAACTGATTCAGAATATCAGACAAAATACCATAACTAGTATCTTTATCTGTTCTGAAGCAAGTTAATACATTAAAATCTTCTGCCAATTTTTTCTGCATAACATACTTTACATCAGGTATGGAAACAACAAAATCATCAATTGAGATCAATCCATTTTTGTTTACATATATCGTAGCCGAATGATTACGAGGTATTTTTTCTATACTTGCAGCTTTCGGCATTTTCACTGGTATTCCTTTTTCTCTTACAAACACAGTAGAAACCATGAAGAATAAAAGAAGTAGGAAAGCTATGTCGGACATAGATGCAGTTGGTATTGCTGTTTCTGGTCTTGCACTTTTCTTAATATTAGCCATAATACCTTCCTAATTCGTTGATAAAGAAATTTTTTCTGCACCAGAAGCTTGAAGTTTATCTAAAACCTTCACCATATACTGGTATTTACTTTTTCTATCTGTTTTCAGGGATATCACCATATCAGGGTTATCTTTTACAATCTGATGAATCTTCTTCTGCAATTCATTCATTGGAACAATCTGTTCATTTCCACCGGATTTGATAGTTACAATTCCATCTTTATCTATCCAGATCTTTGTAAGATTATCTTCTTTTAATTTAACCTTTTTTTGAGTGCCGTCAGATACAGCCGGCAACACTATCCCCAAGCCTTTTTTAATATCAAATTTTGTAGTTGATAGAAAGAAGACAAGCAGCAGAAAAGCAACATCAGACATTGATGCAGTGGGAATACCTCCCAAATCTTTTCTTTTTCTGCGTAACACTATTGCCTCCTATTTATTTTCTACAAGAGTTTCGATCATCTTCTCTGATCCTCTTTGCATATCCATTACAAGACCATCTACCATGCCGAGGAACATATTATTAAAAAACTGCATTGGAATAGCAACAGCCAAACCAGCCGCAGTTGTGATAAGAGCAATTTGAATACCGGTTGCAACAATAGTAGGTTCAACTTCACCAGCAGCAGCTATATCACTAAATGCACGGATCATACCAACAATTGTTCCAAAGAAACCAAACATAGGTGCAAGGTTAATTGTTGTAGAAAGAGGGATAAATCCTTTTTCTAAGAATGCCATCTCAATAATACCAGCATTTTCAATAGCTTTTTCTACTGCATCAATTCCCTTATCTACTTTTAAAAGACCGTTATGCATAACTGCAGCTACCGGTCCCTTTGTCTCTTCGCAAAGCTTAAGTGCTTCGTCATATTTTTTACTTTCAATAAGTGGAATTACTTTACCAAGAAAGTCGTTAAGATTAACCTTTGCATAACTGAGAGAAATTATTTTCCAAATGATCGTTGCAATACCCCAAATTAAAAGAAGAAGCATGGGATACATTACAAATCCTCCCTGTATAAACAGGTCAACCAATCCACTACCAACAATCTTACGGGCAAACATCTCAAGTCCACCAGATTGAGAAGTTTCTTCAAAAGGAACTTCTTCTACAACTTCCTCTGCAACAATTTCCTCAATTGCAGTTTCCTTTTCTACAATTTCCTCTTGTGCAAAGGCAATTGCAGTAAACATGAAATTAGCAAATGCTAAAATCATAAATATTGCTAAAAGTCTTTTACTCATTTTATATCCTCCTGATTATTTTCTATTTTTTATTACCACAGATAAGTTAACCCAAACGTAAAGGTTCTACCAGCTGTAATATTCGCTGGATTCTTATCAAACGCACCATATACTGATTCTGTAGTAGGGTCTATAAAACCATCATCATTAAAATCTAAGTCTGCTCCACTATCAAACGGGTCACCGGTTTTTGCATAAACATTATTATAATTATCTTTATTAAATAAGTTTACAATATTCGTATAAAACCTGAGTTTCATATTTTTACCTAACACAAAGTTTTTTGTAAATTTCAAGTTTGCACTAGAAGTAAAAGGCTTAAATACACTATTAGTATCTAGAGAAAGATTATTATTCTCATCAACAGGTGTGTATGGAGAGCCCGAAGAAAGATTATACACAAAGTTAACTGAGAAATCCTGGAGAGGAAGAACAGCTTCTGTGAAAGGAATATAGAATTCTTCACCCGCTCCTACTATAAATGCGAAGTTAAAGCTAAAATTATGTCGAGTATCCCAGGCTAAAGGAAATTCTCGCAAACTCTCGTCATTAGCAGTAGAGGTTTGAGAATGGTTACCGTTTGCCCATGTTAGTGAATAAGCAACTGACCCAGAGTAGAAGTTAGCGAGAAATTTGCTTACATTCAAATCAATTCCACGTACACTACCATAATCTTCAGATACATACTCATTCCATTTAAGAGTATTATCTGCAGGATCTACTCTTTCCTGAGTACTTACATAGTTATAGATGTTTTTAAAGTAACCAGTAATATCCATAACATAATCTTCATGAAGTTGATACTGCAAACCTGCTTCATAGGTTATAGTTGTTTGATCATCAAGTTCAGGATTACCAACAACTATATTTGCTCCCGGATTTGTAATAACATCTTGCGGTCTACCGGTTGTAAAAATATACTGCATTTGAGGTAACTGCCTTTGATAGTTATAAACAAAGTGCAACACACTTTTTTCTGAGATCGGATGAGAAACCCCAAGACGAGGAGAAAACATAAATTGTGGTTTGCTAAATCTATCGGTGATCGTATCATGGTAGTCTACTGCACTCATATATTTTGCATATGCTTCAGGATACAAATCCTCAGGTGGAATAATCAGGTTACCCGGATTTTCCGGATCTTCGATTTTATAAGTAGTCTCGTTCATAGGGTGATTCGGGTCAATAGACTCTAGATAAGAACCAGAGTAACTAGCTGTATTAATATCATAATCACCACCAAGATACCAAACATCGCATCTCACACCTGCATTAATGATCAATCCTTCCCAAATCATAGCATCCTGCACATAAAAACCGCCTTGCCAAGGTTCTGCCTTATAACCATCTGTTAAACCGGAAGCAGCAATAGTAGCAGCTAGTAGATCTTCTCTTGAGTAAAAGATTGCACCGCCAGATGGAACAACAAGGCTATCGCCATTTGCAAAATAGATTATTTCACCTTCGACATAAGATTCTTCAGGTGTACAAGTTTGCAGGTAATCGTTGTATCTATTTTCTGAAAGATCCCATGGACTCCTCCACTGATCTTTCTCGATCGTATGACTAATAATTTCAAACCCGGTCTTTAAACCATGAGTTTCATTGGCTTGATATTCAATATCTGTTCTTAATTGCATCATTTGATTACTATCGTCAATGTAAGTACCCCATACTGTACCAGGTTCAACAAAAGGAACATTCAGTGGTTCTCCAGTAACTGTTTCAAAATCCCAGTTATAATCAACATCAGCGATTACACCATCTAAAACAAGATCTTCACCTGTTAAATAGAAAATACCATTAGTACCCCCTAGTTGATTAGTACCATACAGATCAAATGTATCATTACCAAGAGCAAACCAATCTTCCCTGGCAATGTCTCTAGGAGATCGAGAAACGCTTTTCTCATACATACTAGCCTTAACCTTAATATTAATTTGTGAACCAATCGTATGATCGTATGTGGCGATATATTGTCTTTGCTCACCAGAAGTTTTTGCATAATGTTCTAGAGCATATCTCCAATTATGAGAAAAAGGAAGATGCTCATATTTATCCCCTCGGATAGCAAATGTGACATTCTGACGATCATTAAATTTATATTTTACTTTTAAGTTTGCATTATAGTCATTATTATTCCTGTTACCCGTATCGAAACCAATGATATCTTCTCTGCCTTCATAAGGATCATATTGTTGATAATCTGACCAACTAGTAATCAGCCCATCAAGATCGCTAAAAGGATTCAGATTATAGTAATCTTTATATCTAGAATCATTCCAACTTCCCACAGCATTGAAATAGAAAGTAAACCTATCTCTAAGAGAAGAAACAAATGGGCTTAATACTGGACCACCAATCGCAAATTTGATTACATCACTATTTGCATTATCATCAGAATTGACTAAATGATCAGAAATAACTTCAAGTTTTCCAGAATAATCACGAGATCCACTTTTAGTTACAATATTAACCATGCCAGACTGAGCATTGCCATATTCTGCAGTAAGTCCACCAGTCATTACGTCCATATTTGCGATTGCATCTGTATCAATGGTAAGAGCGGCACCACCATCAACAGGGTCGGAAACCGACATTCCATCTACTGTATATGCCAACTCGTTCGATCTACCACCTCGAACATGGATTTCTCCATTACTAAGAGTAACACCAGCCTGCATTGCGATAACATCTTCGATCTGTGTAACAGCAATATTTTCCATCTCTGCTGCTGAAATAGTTCCACCCGATTGCGTTTTTGTGGGTTGGATCATTTCATTCTTTTTTTCTACCACATCAAATCCTTCTATCTCAATAGCTTGTTGTGGCATTATGAAATTCAGCATTGCAGTAATGTCTATACTTATTTGAACATTGGGACTTTTCTGGGTTCTAAAACCATTACGCAAACATGTAACTTCGTATATCCCAGGTGTAATATTAATAATGAAATACGAACCATTCTCTTTGGTCATCATACCAGCAACGAGTGTTTCGCCATCCATAATAGTTATATTTGCATAAGGGATAGGATTCCCTTTATCATCTGTTACTTTACCCGCAAGTTTACCAGTTGTTCCTGCAAATAATATTGTAGTAAACAGAAAAGCTAACATGAGTGAAATTATGATTTTTCTAAGCATTAATAATCCTCCCTAAATTATTTATTAAATACTTTTCATTTGAACAAAAACTATAATAAAAAAAATCGTGTCAATCTATATTTTTATTACTCCTCTTTTTTTATTTTTCATTTTCTTTGGTTCCATTCATCTGTCAAGTACTTAGTCAATCTCAACTGTTCAGCAATTTCCAATTCATGAGCATCAAGGTTCTCGTGAATCTCAAAGTCATCCTTTGTCCAATTCTCTATGAACCCTGTCATAAAGAATTTAGTGGCTTCATCATAACTTTTTGGAACATTCAGAATTTCATTTATCGCTATAGTTCTTCTTTTCAGATATATAGCCAATCTTTCTTTTTGATCGTCTGTAAGATCAGGCAAGATCTGAGCCAGTTTACCTTGATCATAATTAAGTAAAATAGAACCATGCTGAAGAAGACAATTGTTCTTCCTCACCTGTGCACTGCCCACGATCTTCTTCCTTTGATAACTAAGCTCATACCTAGAGCTACTTGTAAAACACGGATTAGCTGTTTGCCTTTGATGCTTTGAACTTAGATTACCCCTCTCAAAATCAACATCAATGCCCATAAGTTCGAGCCCTTTGGCTAATGCCTGACTTATTTCAGAATATGATTCTGTTACATTTCCAGACAATCTTCCTATTGTAGGGCTGATAACCGCATACGTAACTTCATTGTCATGAAGAACCACTCTGCCGCCGGTGGGTCTTCGCACAAAACCAAAATTATGTTTTCTTAGAGCCACAAAATCTATCTCTTTAACCACTTCCTGGTTATATCCACAGGAAACTGTAGAAGGTTCCCAATCATAAAACCTTATTGTGGGTATAGACCGTCCATCTTGAATGCAATTAAATATAGCTTCATCTATTGCCATATTCTCAGCTGGACTTAATTTTTCATGAATTAAGAAACGCCATTTCATATTTTACTCATAATTATTTTATTAATATAATGCATTTAATATTCCTTATAAAAAGTCAATTTTTTTAATTACGTTAACCCTGCTTATAATAATAATATAATGCTATTTCCTGTTGGAATTATAAAATCTAAGAAAACTGTATTATGCGGACAGAATTCCGCATAATGTCATTCTAAATAGCCAATTTATCTATTTAACGATTTCGTCAACCTTGGAAGCTATCTCTTCTTTATTATTAATGTCCCTATCTTTAATCTCATTAGTAAGTCCGTGTTCATTTCGTAATTCCTCATAAAAGATTGTTTGGGAAGTAAGCATATAAGGAGACAGCCATAAAAAACCGATACCAAACGAGAGAATACAAAGCAGTCCCCATCCAATAAAACTTAGATCCAAACAGAATAATTTCGATTTATATCCATACATCATTTCTTTGCTTTGCTTCAAAGCTTCAGAAACTCCTATTTCAGGATTATCAATCATTAGATAAAACGCTATTCTATAAGAATATGCTACGATAATACCGGGCACAATAAGAAGCAATGTCCAGAGAAAAATATATAGACTCATAAGTAGATATAAACCTAAGGTTTTTCCAAACAGACCCAAATTTTTTTCAGAAAATGAAAAGGCTTTAAATAATAAATTGAAATCACCGACCTTCTCTCTAATTAAAACAATATAATACAAATATAAACCATAGGTTAATGAACCCAATATGATCCACGTAACAACCTGAAGTGTGCTAACAACGGATATGATTCCAATGATGATCAAATATGCTAAAACTGCATTTAACCAATTACCAGATAAAGATTCTCGAGCAAAACCTCTAATTGTTGAGTTATTATTCACTTCTCCCTCCTTAAAATCGAATACTTTTTTCAATTATTTCTTTTCTAGCTAAAATGTCATCAATACTAATTTTTTTTAATCTATTTACACTAAAAGACTCTACATTAAAAGATGCAGTTATGGTGCCATAGATCATTGCATTCTTAATTGTTATTTCCTTAAAATTTCCTGTAGAAGCCAGATAACCCATAAATCCACCGGCAAAACTATCCCCTGCACCGGTTGGATCAACAACCTTTCTTACTGGATAAACCGGAGCGAAAAAGATGAATTCATCTGAATATGCAAAAGAGCCATATTCACCACGTTTCACTACAATTAATTTGGGATTTAATTCTTTGGCTTTTTGTGCAGCTTCAAAAATATTATGTACGCCAGTTAGCATTCTTAATTCATCTTCATTAATAAATAGAATATCAACATTGTTGATAACTTCTAATAATTTTGATTTTGATCCAGATATCCAAAAATTCATCGTATCACAAGCAGTAATTTTAGCATTATTCATCTGCCTTAGAACTCTCAATTGCAAAACCGGATCAATGTTTCCCAAGAACACATAATCACAATTCTTGTTATCTTCACAAAGTTGAGGATCAAAATTGGCAAATACATTAAGCTGAGTATCAAGTGTTTCGGCTTTATTGAAATCATTATATTTCCCAGACCATTGAAAAGTTTTACCGAAAGTTACTTTAATATCTTGAGTATTAATTCCATTCTCTTCAAGAAGCAAGAAATGCTCTTTGGAAAAATCCTTTCCAACAATTCCGATAATACTGCTTTTACAAAAGTTTTTACTCGCCATAGAGGTAAATATCGCAGATCCGCCCAGAGAAAGAACAACTTTCCCAAATGGAGTTTCTATGTTATCCAAAGCAATTGAACCAACAATAAGTAAACTCATTTATTCTCCTGAACTTGAACAGAATCTGGTGAGGTAAAGTTAATCCAACTTCTAAATTTCTCCGGATCCGAATCTGAAAAATATCTTATTATCATCACAATAAAAATAAGAGCTAAAATGCGAACGATGAAATTTATCCAGGTTGAGCTTCCCTTTTCTCGCATTTCTGAACGACGTTTTTCAAACATTTCTTTAACAGATCTCATAATATTTTTAAAGCAAACTAGCCAAACCTTTTTTAAATCTTTTCACACCTTTAGCGATATTTGCCGTACTGTTTGCATACGAGAATCGCACATATCTATCGTCGCCAAATGCAGAACCCGGTACGAGTGCAATATGATAATTTTCCAATAGATATTTACATAGATCAACCGAATTTGTT
>JAYEKK010000199.1:0-2401 GCA_034660955.1 Candidatus Cloacimonadota bacterium
TGAAATAGAAATTTCGATAAAAGATGCAAAAAGAATTTTCTTTTTAGGATTTGGGTTTGCTGAAGAAAATTTAGAGATTCTAAATTTAATCAGTAATATTAATGCAAATCAGAAAATATATGGTACTGCTAAAGGTTTAACAAAAAATGAGATATCTAAGATAAAATCTTACTTTTCAAAGACACATAACGCTGATAATCCTGATTTAATAATTGAAAACTGTGATAACTTAACTCTATTAAGAAATTACTTATAATTCTTTTTTCATTACAGTTGTTTTAGTTCGTTGCTAATCCTTTCAACAACTCATACCAGCAGCATAACCTGTACTCCAGGCAATCTGTAAATTAAATCCACCTGTATAAGCATCGCAATCCAATACTTCACCCGCAAAGAATAAACCGGGAACAAGTTTAGATTCCATTGTTTTAGGATTTATCTGGCTTACATCTACCCCACCTGAAGTAATTATTGCATCAGAGATCGGACGGAATTTAATTAACTGAATTGTAAGTTCCTTAAGAGCAATTATCAGGCTCTTCCTTTCTTTTCCGGTAATTTGATGAACTGGTTTTTCTTCCGGAATTCCTGAAATCTTTTGAATTATCGGGATCATTTTTTTAGGTAATAGATTTTTGAGTATATTTTTAAATTGCTTATTCGAGAATTCTTTAAAGTCACGTTGAAGTCGTTCATCAAGCTTCTCTGCTGATAGTGCAGGTTTGAGGTCAATAATCAGTTTGTGTCCGTCCAGATTACGAATATGTGAAGTTGCAGATAGGATCATTGGACCGGAGACTCCGAAGTGAGTGAACAACATTTCACCAAAATCTTCATAAACAGTTTTTCCTTTTGCATCTACAATTTTTATTGCTGTATTTTTGAGTGAGAGTCCCTGCAGATCTTTTACACTGCATCCTTTTGAAGTGTTGCTCCCTTCTAGTTTAAGGATGCCTTTAGCAATTATTGGTACTAACGATGGTTTAAATTTAGTGATCTTATGTCCAAAATTTCTAGCAAAATGATATCCTTCTCCGGTTGATCCGGTTGAAGGATATGATTTTCCACCGGTTGTGATAATTAGCTTCTCACCTTTTACTACTTCATTATTTTCCAATTTAATTGCAAAGATCTTGCCAAATTGCATAACATCAACAGCTGAACTATGCAGCACATTTACTTTATGCTTGTATATGAATTTCATGAGGACTTCCACGACATCCATAGCTTTATCGGAAGTTGGGAATACCCTGTTTCCTCGTTCTACTTTTGTTTCTAAACCATGATCATTAAAAAAAGTAACTGTTTCAAAACTGCTGAATCCATAAAATGCATTTGTGAGAAATTTACCGTTAACTGGAACATTCTCAATAAGTTCACGCACATCACAATAGTT
Source organism: Candidatus Cloacimonadota bacterium (assembly GCA_034660955.1). Lineage (GTDB taxonomy): Bacteria > Cloacimonadota > Cloacimonadia > Cloacimonadales > TCS61 > Tenebribacter. Next base: position 1,397 of record JAYEKK010000199.1, read on the forward strand.
TGTTATATTGCATCTGCCTTTTCCGGTTATTAATAATTTCTTTCCCAGAACTGGATTCTTCTCTAGTAAAATTACTCTCTTTCCGTTCTTGGCAGCAGTTCCGGCAGCCATCATTCCTGCTGCACCACCACCAATCACGATTACATCGTAGTTTTCCATAGCTTTCAAAACCTCATCCCAGCCTTCTCCTACAAGGAGAAGGAGTCTCTCTCGTTAACAAGTGTTTACTCCGGCTTTTGACGGATGCACTTGTTAACGCACTTGCGATGTAAGTTTCACTTACAAATACTTCTTCACATTCTTGAAGTACAACTTCACAAACAATTGTGTTCGCTATCCGGCAACTGCCGGATGCGAACAAGAATAATGACCTCTATTTCTTTATGAACATAACATACAATGGTCTAATTGCTGCTAAAATTGCACCTACAATATAAATCCAATAATTTAGAGATATGATCTCAGGGATCAATTTTATAAGAATTATAAGCACAAACATTGCAGCAAGTTGAGCAAGTTTGACATCCATTATTGTAAAATGCTCTTTAACTCTGTTATTAAAAAAATTTATAAAAATCATTTTTCCCTCCCTTAATTTCATTTTAAATATTCAGCAAAAATGCTGTCTTTCTGAGGATATCTTCTAAGATTTTTCTAACGAAGAATCTCATTTTTGCAGAGATCCTTCCAAAGAATAACGTACAAGATTCGTCCAGTCTTCGCACAGCTTCGCCATGGTAAGCAGGATGACAATACATTTTGCTTAATTAACTACTTAGATAAATAATTCTAACCGCTTTTTATTTGCAAGTGAAAAATCATTTAATTATATAAACTTATAAAATATATTTGACCAAAAGACTTTCGTTTCAAAACTTGCGTTAAATTAATAAAGGGAGAAAGAACTTATGAGATATTATTTTCGTGCACATTGCAAATTTGCCGGCAGTACTCAATTAAGTCTCTTTCTTTTACTCCCCTGTTAGGGGAATAATACAATCTTTA
>JAYEKK010000200.1:0-2381 GCA_034660955.1 Candidatus Cloacimonadota bacterium
CATACTTTTTACGTTTCTCATAAGGATAACAATAACGCTCACCATTACGTTTCCGCCGGTAAACCATATTACCCAAACGCCCATGAATATCACAGTTATTCACGATAAAATCAATGCTGCTCATCTCACGCTTAGGTTTCGTAGGTCCAAAATCCTTCTTAGTCAAACTATAAGGTCTCATAAGCCACTCCTTATCTGGTTATTATCCCCAACCAAAGATAATATAACCTTTAACCAGTATCATGTCAACCCCAGATCACAATTTTTATTAACCTCATTTTTTACAAAAACCAAAATTCAATTACTAATAAAGCAACTGAGTCCAAGTTTTGAACGGTACTCAGGGCAAGACTTTTGAGCGACTAATGGCAAATCTAAGCCAAGAGCTTTAGCAATACTTCGTATTGAACTATAAAGATGAAACAAGTTGTCATCTGTCAGAGCTTTGTTGCTCCTTCAGAGTAATATTTAAGAAAGTAGTTATTTTAAAATGCTTTTCAAATTATGAAAATGTAGTAAAAAAGGCTTTGCGTATTTTCATAACTACTAAATCAAAAAATACGCAAAGGAGTTTCACATGAAAAGGAGAATTATTTATCAAAAATCAGTCAAGGGAAAACCTAATTTTTCGTGCTTGACTGTATGCAATCCTAATTCTGCCGGTATTGACATTGGCTCAAAAGAGCATTGGGTAGCTGTTTCACCACATTTAGCAAAAGACAATGTCAGACATTTCTCTGCATACACTTGCGGACTACGTGCGATCAGTAAGTGGCTTAAGAGGTGCCATGTTAAGACTGTAGCAATGGAATCAACTGGTGTCTATTGGTTATCACTTTATGACATTTTAGAACAGGATGGATTCGAGGTATTCTTATGTAATGCTCGGAATGTAAAGAGTCTTCCTGGTCGTCAGAAGACAGATGTAAATGATTGTGCCTGGATACAGAAACTGCACTCTTTCGGTTTATTATCCTCTTCCTTTATTCCAAATTTAGATATCCGAGGTTTACGTGCATTGTTGAGATACCGAGATATACTTACTCAGGAAAATTCAAGACATGTTCTCAGAATGCAAAAGAATCTTACACAAATGAATGTCTTACTTCATAAAGTGTTATCTAATATCATGGGAGATAGCGGGACTAAGATCATAAAGGCAATAATTGCTGGCAATACAAAACCAGAACAATTACTAAAATTGAAAAACAAATCAGTGAAGGCATCTAATGCTTCATTTTTGAAAGCATTAGATGGCAATTATGATAGCCTTCAAATCGAATTACTCTTTCATGAATTACAGCATTATGAATATACCACAGGAATCATCACTCAGATAGATAGTAAAATCAGGTTAAAATTAATAGAAATGTTAAAGAGTATGTCAGATGATTCCGATAATTCATCATCTGATTTTGAAAAACTCTCAGAAGTTGATATTATGACATTTCTCTTAGGTGTTGATTTGACTCAAATACCTGGTATAAGTATATTAAGCTTGAGAAAACTTATCAGTGAAACAGGCACAGATATGAGTAAATGGGAAGATGCAAGTCACTTTACAGCTTGGTTAGGTCTGGCACCTCATAATAAAAAAAGTGGTGGTAAATTATTGAAAAGCGATACAATACACCATAAACCCAAAGCAGCTACTATATTCCGTATGTGTGCTTCAACTTTGAGAAGAAGCAAATCACACCTGGGACATTTCCTTAGAAGAAAAATGGTACAAAAGGGTTATCCCAAAGCATTAACAGCTACTGCTCGAAAATTGGCTGTAATATATTACTTGATGATAAAAAATAGAACTCCTTATTTGGAATTAGGTGAAGATTACTATATAATTAATTATAGGTATAAGGCAATCAGAAATCTTCAGAAAAAAGCTAAACGTTTAGGTTTCAACATTATTTCAAATAAAGTTGAAGTATTTCCTAATAAGGAAGCTGATGATAATTGCTCCAAGACTCGACGAACATTGGTGTAAAACCCGACCAAGAGCATAGTTGCCTGTATTTTCGTAAATATAATTGGTGAGGCTGGAACATAGAATAACAATAATATTATTAAATTTGCACCTTGTAATATTCCTGCTATCCCGTATAGGAGTACTTTTGAATGCTATATAATACAGGTGGGCAATTACTTTAATATCATAACGATAGCGTTTTTTATTAAATTGTCTTATCACTTATTTTCAGGAGCAAGTATAGCTTAGAATTAAAAATTACCTATTTTCAATAGATGGTATAGTTGTGTCCAAAAACTGGTAGTTTACCCCCAAAAAAAGACCTAAAATGGGTTGTTGAGCATAGGAGTTTCATAGGAGTTTTGAACTGTACCCAGGGCAAGACTTTTGAGCGACATAATCATGTTAACGT
>JAYEKK010000201.1:0-2364 GCA_034660955.1 Candidatus Cloacimonadota bacterium
AAAACAGGCGCTCCTATGGTATGTTTCAGTGGATTCTAAACATTGAAATCACACCACAAGGAGGCACCTGCAATGTTTATTTTACATGATTTTGGCTCAATTATCCTTTCGAGGATATTTGAGCCGGAAAGAGCAATATTGTTTCGTGTTCCATGGGTACGTGATAATGGTAAAGTTATGGTTAACCGTGGTTACCGTGTTGAATTTAATAGTGCAATTGGACCATACAAAGGTGGATTACGTTTTCACCCAAGTGTAAACTTGAGTATTCTAAAATTCCTCGGATTTGAACAAGTATTTAAAAACAGTCTTACTACTCTCCCAATGGGCGGCGGTAAAGGTGGATCAGATTTTGATCCAAAAGGAAAAACTGATGCAGAAGTTATGCGTTTCTGCCAGAGTTTCATGAGTGAACTTTTCCGTCATATTGGTGCAAATACTGATATTCCAGCCGGTGATATTGGTGTTGGTGGAAGAGAAATTGGTTTCATGTTCGGGCAATACAAGAAACTTCGTAATGAGTTTGTTGGTGTTCTTACAGGTAAAGGACGTAATTGGGGTGGAAGTTTAATCAGACCGGAAGCTACAGGTTATGGACAAGTTTACTTTGCCAAAGAAATGCTTAAAACCAAAGGTGAATCATTTGAAGGAAAAGTTGTAACTGTATCAGGTTCCGGAAACGTTGCTCAGTATGCTACAGAAAAAGTTATCGAATTTGGTGGAAAAGTTGTTACAATGTCAGATTCCAGTGGTTTTATTTATGATCCTGCAGGACTTACAAAAGAAAAACTTGAATTCGTAATGGAGCTCAAGAACGTGAAGCGCGGAAGAATCAAAGAATACGCTGACGAATATGGTGTAGAATATTTCGAAGGCAAAAGACCATGGGGAATTAAATGCGACATCGCTCTTCCAAGTGCAACCCAAAATGAGATCAATGGTGAAGAAGCTCAAATGCTTATTGATAATGGATGTATCTGTGTTTCTGAAGGAGCAAATATGCCTTCAACTCCAGAAGCAATTGAAGTTTATCTTAAATCTAAAATACTTTACGGTCCTGGTAAAGCTGCTAATGCAGGTGGTGTGGCTACTTCTGGTCTTGAAATGTCTCAGAATAGTTTACGTCTTAGCTGGACAAGAGAAGAAGTTGATGAAAGACTTCATAATATCATGATCGCTATTCACGAACAATGTGTGCAATATGGTACAGAAGGTGATTTTGTTAATTATGTTAAAGGTGCAAATATAGCCGGATTTATCAAAGTTGCCGATTCAATGATAGATCACGGTGTTGTATAAACACATCTTAATAAATGGAAAAAGCCCTCAATTGATCGGGGGCTTTTTTGTGTAACTCGATCATTTTGATCAAATCAGAATTTCAATAAATATGCATTCCCAATCAGGAGATTAGGAACGAGGAAAAATAACATTCTAAGGCTTTATTGTTGCGTAAATGTAAACATTATAAATGGTTGACATCATGAAACAAATATATTTCACAAAGATTGACAATTAAAAAGTAAATAACTATTTGGCGACATAATCAATAAAAAAAACGGAGGATAAGATGGATAAGCAAAAATTTATCGAACAAGTTGCAGCAAAAAATCCTGCACAGCCGGAATTTCTTCAGGCTGTAAAGGAAGTTGTCGATTCGGTATGGGATATTTATGAAGCAAATCCCAAGTTCAAAGAAGCTAAGATAATGGATAGGATAGTTGAGCCGGAAAGAACTATTATGTTCAGGGTTCCATGGACAGATGACAAAGGTGAAGTACATGTGAACCGTGGTTATCGTATTGAATTTAATAGTGCAATTGGACCTTATAAAGGTGGTCTTCGTTTTCACCCAAGCGTTACACTCAGCATACTTAAATTCTTGGGATTTGAGCAGGTATTTAAAAACAGTCTTACTACTCTCCCAATGGGCGGTGGAAAGGGTGGATCAGATTTTGATCCTAAAGGAAAATCTGATAATGAGATCATGAGATTCTGTCAGGCTTTCATGGCTGAACTTTTCCGTCATATTGGTCCTAACACCGATGTACCTGCTGGTGATATTGGAGTAGGTGGTCGTGAGATTGGTTACCTTTTTGGAATGTACAAGAAACTTAGGAATGAATTTACAGGTGTACTTACCGGTAAAGGTCTTAATTGGGGTGGAAGTCTTATCAGACCGGAAGCTACTGGTTTTGGAAATGTATATTTTGCAGAAGAGATGTTAAAAACCAGAGATGATAACTTTGATGGTAAAGTTGTAACTGTTTCGGGTTTTGGAAATGTTGCCTGGGGTGCAATTCAGAAAGTAGATGAATTAGGTGGAAAAGTTGTAACGCTTTCCGGTCCTGATGGATACATTTA
>JAYEKK010000202.1:0-2358 GCA_034660955.1 Candidatus Cloacimonadota bacterium
CGAGCTTTTGGGATAATAAGTTTTAGTGGAGATAGAAAAATCAACTTCCTTCCCAACCAAACTTTTAAGATCGGGATGATAACATTTGATCTCGATACAACCATCGGCGATCTTCATTTCGTTGTATAATTCAATATCATTCACTTTTACAGATGTTACATTAAAAAACATTTCTTCCAAATCTATGCTGTTATCAAGCAGCCAGCGATATTCAACATCATTACGCAGGAAATATTTTCCCAGATCATCTTCGGTTTTGGCGCAGGCAACGTAAAAATAATCATTTTGAAGTATTTTTGTAAATGAAAGGGTTGTTTTAGTGAGATAATAATCTAACCCCCTTTTATTCCCACTTCCAAAGGGGGACTTTACAGATTCTTCAAATTTGATCGAATGCTTGAAATTACGCCTGTATTGAATATCCTTATCTTTTTCGGCAAATAATCTCTTTAAGATGTCTTCGTGCACCAGATTCGCTATTTCCTTGCTTTGCAGCCTTTGTTCGATAGCTGTCTCAATGATGTTCCCGAGTTTATCATCAGAAAAATCTTTCGGCATGAAATCTCGCCGCAAAAGTGGTGAAGAATCGATGATCTTTCCATTCTCTTTATAATATCTTTTTGCTCTTCTCCCGATCTGGGAAAGCAGTTCGTAACTTAGTCCATCATAAAGCGAAGTTAGGTTCTCAGCAGTAATATTTTCATTATCATCACCCAGCAGAATCACTTCGTCTCCAACTTCCGGTTCTGCAACCGTTGAAATATCAACTGCAATCATGTCCATGCTTATTTTTCCTACGATATCACAAACATTATTCTTTATTACAACTTTGCCTTTATTGGAAAGCAGAAAATCATAGCCATCTGCATAGCCAACAGGTAAAACAGCATAGTTCATATCGTTTGGTACCATGAATGTTCTATTATAACCAATCGAGTCATCTTTTTTTGCACTTTTTATCTGGGTTATGTGTGATTTAAAAGTCATTACAGGTTTCAAATTAACTTTATCTTTCATTTCAGTATTGGAATATATCCCATACGAAAGCAAGCCCAACCGGACTAGGTTAGTGTATTTATTAGGAAATGTAACGACTCCGCTGCTATTTGATATATGAATGTATTTTGGTTTAAGATATAGCTTGGAAAGAATTTCTTCAAATCTATCCGATTGTAATTGTGTAAAATCAGGATCATCTTCAACTGAAGAGAAATGGGAGAATATTCCATCGATCTCTATATTCTTAAAATTCAAGATTTTATTAATACTTTTAAATGCATCATCAAAATGGAATCCGCTTCTGCCCATACCGGTATCAATATTGATTTGAATTTTACACTTCCCACTTTTATTAAGTTTCTCAGCAAAATCGAGTGTTGATATTGTAGGAATAAGATCGTTTTCTAATATTTGCTCAATTTCATTTTCTAATGAAGGTGAAAGAATAACTATAGGGATCTTCATTCCCTGATATCTAAGTAGAAGTCCTTCTTGCAGATTTGCAACTCCCAGTGAAACAGCTCCACATTCAATAGCTTTTTTTGCAATTTGAAAAGCACCATGACCATAAGCATCTGCTTTAACTATCTGCATAAAATCTGCTTGTGGATGAAAGAATTTCTTTAATTCAATTAGATTACTTTTAAAATTTGTTAGATCGATCTCTGTCCAACTTCTATCATTTTTCATATTATCCCTTCTGCTATTGCTCTAATTGCCACTGACTTTTTGAGCCGCTAAGAACACTAAACCTCGCTAAGGAGAAGAATAAAACCGACTTAAAACGTTCTTTTTATTTTTCTTAGTGTTTCTTGGCGTACTTCGTGGCTATACAGTTTTTTGGCAATCTAAAAGAATTTTGCTGCCAAGTCAGCCAGCTTTGAGCGTTCTCCCTTGGTTAGCGTTACATGTCCCACGATCTCTTCTTTTTTAAGCTTCTCAACTGCAATACTAAGTCCATTACTTTCTGAATCAAGATACGGAATATCGATCTGATACGGATCACCTGTCAGTACGATCTTTGTTCCCTCTCCGGCTCTCGTAATGATAGTTTTCATTTCGTGTGGAGTAAGATTCTGTGCTTCATCTACAATAAGATATTGATCAGGAAGACTACGTCCGCGAATGTAGGTAAGAGGCTCCAATTCAATAAACCCGAAATCCAAATAATCATTTAATCCAGGTTGTTTTTTCCCGAAGATCTTTCCATTATCATTATCTTCTTTTTCACTCCTATTAGAAAGAAGGATCTCCATATTATCAAATATAGGCTGCATCCACGGATTGAACTTTTCAGCTTTAGTACCCGGAAGATAGCCGATATCTTTTCCAAGAGGAGAAACAGGTCGCGAAACAACC
>JAYEKK010000203.1:0-2355 GCA_034660955.1 Candidatus Cloacimonadota bacterium
AGGAGATGGTAAAACAAAGAAAAAAGATCATTCTAATCTAAGTGGGATATGGTTATTAATAGGTGCCGTGCTTGGAGCATTATTAAAATTTGGACAAGTCGGACTTCGTGCATTTGAAGGAAGATTACATGGCATTATGAGTATTGGAAAATTCAATATTGGTGGAGGGGAAAACGATGGATTTGTCTATGGGGGCGTTGCAATATCTCCAGCGCTTTTAGGTGTTGGATGGATTATAGGGCCCCGTATAGCATCATTTGTTTTTGTAGGAGGCTTGCTTGGCTGGGTTATAATAACACCCTTAATATTGCTTGCAACAGGCGTTCCGTCTGGACTGGATCCTCTTGAAGGGTTTTTTCATGTTTGGGAAAATTATGTTAGATACATTGGCGTAGGTGCTATGGTTGTAGGTGGATTATGGACGATTTTTAAACTAAGAAACAATCTTGCTGATGGAATAAGAGAAGCAATCACTGGCATAAAAAGCGGCCAGCAAAAAGCCAAAAAACGAACCGATCAGGACTTAAATTTCAAATATGTGTTTTTAGCCATTGGGGCTTTGACCATACCTGTATTTTTACTTTATGCATGGATTTCAGAGAACTGGGTAGTATCTGGAGTAATGGCAGTATTTGCAATATTGTTTGCATTTATCGCAAGTGCCATTGCAGGATACATGGCAGGACTTGTTGGTTCATCAAATAATCCAACATCAGGAGTAACGGTCTCAGTTTTACTCATAACATCACTAATCCTTTTGGGATTTGGTATGTCAGGAAGTGTTGGAGCATATGGTGTTGCACTGCTCATTGCAGCAGTTATTGCATGTTGCGCAGCAATCTCAGGAGACGTATTGCAATCAATGACTGCAGGTCAGATGATTGGAGCCACTCCATACAAACAACAATTAGCAGAACTTGTTGGAATACTTGCTGCAGCACCTGTTCTTGCACTAGTTGTATCTGCACTTCATAAAGCATATACAATTGGAAGTCCAGAACTACCTGCGCCGCAAGCGTTTCTTATGAGCGGGGTTGTACAAGGAATACTCGGTGGTGAAATGGTCTGGCCATTCGTTCTTGCAGGCATGGTACTTGCATTTGTTTTAATTCTAATCGACGTGCCAGTGCTCCCTGTAGCAATTGGAATATATTTACCATTTACACTTGGAACTCCCATATTTGCTGGGGGAGTAATAAGACATATTACCAATAAAAAAATCGAGAAAGCATATGGTTCTGATGACGGAGAAGAAATAAGTGAATGGGAACTTGCTATAAAACAAACGGAAGTAAAGCCAAAGGAGCGTATTGTTAGAACAGGTCTTTTATTTACAGCGGGTCTTATCGCAGGAGAAGCACTTACAGGAGTAATAGTCGCATTCATAATTATTGCAGGTTTAAATATTACAATGTTTGATGTCCCACCAATTATCCCCGGGTTCTTGTTATGGTTATTCATAGCACTCTTAGTATTCTATATACCATTAAGAGAAATGTTTGCTAAGGATTGATAACTCTTATAAATCATGTTTTAATACTAATCTTCCAGTATGATCGATGTATTCTCAGCGTTCCTAGCTATATTTATACCATTGTTTATTATAGTAAATCCTTCATCGACACTAGCATTATTTAGCTCAATTACGATTAATTATTCAAAAAACCAAAGGAAACAACTTGCAAAAAATGCTGTAAAATATGCAGCAATACTACTTTTTATATTTGCAATAGCCGGCTCAGGGATACTTGAGTATCTTGGAATTGAAATATATTCCTTAAGAATTGCGGGTGGAATACTTCTTGCTTTTGTGGGTCTTGATATGACACGTCGAGGGCAACAATTTGGTGAAAGTCCACCTGGAGAAGAACAAAAAGCAGATTATGCAATAGTACCACTAGCAATGCCCTCTCTATCTGGCCCTGGAGCAATCACAGTTATAATTGTAAGTATGAAAAATCTGACAGAAGGAAGTGCAAATACACCATCTTTACCATGGATGGTAAGTATAATCATTGCATTTTTATCAATAATTCTAGTAATGATAATCACCTATTATATTTTCCTAAGCTCAAAATATGTAATAAAAGTACTTGGAAAAAAAGGAATGGATGCATTTACACGTGTGATGGGATTACTTACCGTTGCAATTGCGATTCAGTTTATGTTCACAGCAATTCAAACATTTTTAGAATCATATGGTGTAATGCCAGTTTAATTATATATTTTTATAACATTAATATTCTGAGAAACACCCATCGAGTTTGCAATAGCAGAGCATTTCGTACGCATAATATAAGCAATAGGTCTATAATCAGTTTCTGAAAAAGCTTCATAGTTACCCATGCCTTTACA
>JAYEKK010000204.1:0-10219 GCA_034660955.1 Candidatus Cloacimonadota bacterium
CGAGTACAACCTAAAGATTGAGCTGCAAAAGCTTCATTAAGTTCTATGATATCCATATCATTAAACGTAAGTCCTAATCTCTTAAACAGCTTATTAGTAGCCGGAACAGGTCCCATCCCCATTATACGCGGTGGAACACCTGCTACATCCATTCCCAGAATTTTAACTTTTGGAGTTAATCCATGTTTCTTTATAGCACTTTTCGAAGCTATAATTAAAGCCGCTGCACCGTCGTTAATACCGGAAGCATTGCCGGCAGTAATAGATCCATTTTCACCAGTAAGAACTCTTAGTGTTGCCAATTTCTCTGGTGAGGTCAGCCTGAGATGTTCATCTTTATCAAATATTATAGGATCACCTTTACGTTGAGGAATAGAAACAGAAATAATTTCTTCTGTAAATAAACCGTTGTTTTGGGCATCATGAGCTTTCTGCTGGCTCCAATGAGCAAATTTATCTTGATCTTCTCGACTAATATTATGTTCTTTTGCTATGTTTTCTGCAGTCATCATCAATGGATCTGTACCAAATCTTTTATGGAAAACTTTATTTACGAAACGCCAGCCAATTGTTGTGTCATGTACTTCCGGTGCTCTGGAGAAAGCTTTTGTAATTTTTCCCATTACATATGGAGCGCGAGACATACTTTCTACTCCCCCGGCGATGATCAATTCTGCTTCACCTGCCTTAATTGCTCTGGCAGCAGTACCTATCGCATCCATCCCTGAACCGCAAAGTCTATTAATTGTAGAGCCTGGAATAGTTTCAGAAAATCCTGCAAGTAAGGAAGCCATCCTGGCAACATTTCGATTGTCTTCACCTGCCTGGTTAGCACATCCCATAAAGATGTCGTCAACAGCTAGCCAGTTAACATTAGGATTTCTTTTTACAATTTCTTTTAAAGGAATTGCTGCCAGATCATCCGTTCTAATCGATGAAAGACCACCACCATATCTTCCTACCGGAGTTCTTATAGCATCACATATAAATACTTCTGTCATAATTTCACCTCAAATTATATATTTTCAAGTTCTGGTTTTATAATTTTAAAACCATTCAACATTGCTTCTGCAAGTTTATCAACTTCCTTCTGTGTGAGAGCAGTTGAAAACATACAGGTGCAAGTATTAACCATCATTATTTTTTCATTAAAGAAAAAATAATCGAGTAATTTCTTTATTAAAGTAGTAGTTTCTTTTGTTTGATAAGCTTCACGGTAAGTTGTGGGCGGTGATGCTTTAAGATGGATGCGGAACATTGACCCGGCACCGGTAATAGAAATTGGAACATCGGCGATTTTTATTGCTTCTTCAATCTGATTAATTGCTTTTTGTGTTAAGGTGTTTAACTTTAAAACTGCTTTTTTATCAAATAATTCCATAGCAACACGCCCTGCTGTCATAGTTATTGGATTGGCTGAAAAAGTACCGGAATGCGGAAACAGTAGTTTGCTTTCACTTGGATCGAGAACTTTCATAATATCAGCACGACCGGCAAGAGCACCGACCGGAAAACCACCGCCAATCATTTTTCCTATGGCTGTAAGGTCAGGTTTTACAGAATAGTTTTCTTGTGCACCACTGTAATTTATGCGTAAAGTAACTACTTCATCGAATACAAGCAAAGCATCATTTTTGCGAGTCCATTTGTACAAAGCTTCCATAAATTCGTTCGTACCTTGAAGAAGTCCTACTCGGTGCGGGACAGGGTCGATCAGAACGCAGGCTATTTCATCAGTGTGCTGGTCTAAAATAGAAATAGTTCTTTCAATATCATTAAAAGGGAATATTATCACATCATCTAGAACGCCTTGGGGGGTACCATTTGCAAGAGGAACGCTATTGGGTTTATTTATATCTCCCCAGTTTGATGGATTGGCAGTTTGGCTTATTTCTGCAAAGTCGTAAGTACCGTGATAAGCACCCTCGGCTTTAGCAATTTTGGCTTTGCCGGTATAAGCTCTTGAAGCCTTGATCATTGCCATTACTGCTTCAGTTCCGGAGTTCACAAAACGGATTTTATCAAATCCAGGAACTCTATCACACAGCAATTGTGCAAATTTTACTTCAGCTTCAGTAGCCATTGTATAAGCTGTTCCTTTTTGCAATTGTTCTGTAACTGCATTCACAATCTGTGGATTTGCATGACCATGAATTAAAGAAGCCATATTATTTGCAAAATCTATACGCTGAATTCCATCAATATCATTTACATAACATCCGGAAGCTTTTGCAACATAATATGGATGTGGTTTACGAAATATTGTGTTTCTGCTAACACCACCGGGTAGAATATTACAAGCTTGTTTATATATTTCTTCACTTGTATGTTTTTGCCCTTTTGATTTTATATTTTTATTATTCATAATGCTAATTAACCCTCCATAAGATCAGATAATAATATTTTAATACTGATTTAGTTTCGCACCTGTATTATGCTGTAGATATTCAAAAGTTACATCAGGTGCAAGTTCTCTAACAAAAAGGCCATTATTAGTAATATCAATTATAGCAAGATTACTATAAATTCTATTAACAACTGCTTTGCCGGTTAGGGGATAAGTACATTCTTCAATTATTTTTGGATCACCATGTTTAGTGGTATGCTGAGTTATAACAAATATTGTCTTAACTCCCGCAACCAGGTCCATGGCTCCACCAACAGCTGGGATAGCACCAGGTTTACCAGTTGACCAATTAGCCAGATCTCCTTCCTGAGAAACCTGCATAGCTCCTAAAACACAGATGTCAATATGACTTCCACGGATCATTGTGAAGCTGTCTGCATGATGAAAGAAACAAGCGCCAGGGATAGCAGTTATACATTTCTTTCCTGCATTAATTAATTCTGGATCTTCTTTACCACTTTCTGGAACCTGACCCATGCCAAGTAAACCATTTTCTGTATGATAAATAACTTCTCTTCCCTCGGGCACAAAACCTGCAACTAATTCAGGCATACCAATTCCAAGATTTACATAAGAACCGTCAGGAATATCTAATGCAGCTTTTTGTGCCATTTCATTTCGATCCCATCCAATTTTTTTTTCTATTATTGGCATGGATACCTCCTGTCTTCAGCAACGAGTTTAGATTCAGCCTCTGGGTTTGTAACTTCTACAACTTTTGTTACAAAGATTCCCGGAGTTACAACAATTTCCGGATCGATCTCACCAGGCTCAACTATTTTTTTTGTCTGAACAATAGTTGTATTAGCAGCAGTGCACATGATCGGACCAAAATTTCTGGCAGTTTTATTATAAGTTAAATTTCCATATCTATCAGCAATGTTGCATTTAACTAATGAAAAATCAGCTTTTAGGGCATATTCCATAACATAAGTTTTCCCTTCTATAACTCGACTCTCTTTTCCTTCTGCAAGTGGAGTATTTACGGAACTGGGTGTGAAGAAAGCAGGAATTCCGGCACCTCCGGCTCTGATACGTTCTGCAAGTGTTCCCTGTGGAACAAGCTCAAGTTCTATTTCGTTTTTGTAATACAAATCTGGGAATACTGTGGAATTAGCTGTTCTTGGAAAGGAACAGATCATTTTTTTTACTTGCTTATTCTCAATAAGTGCAGCAAGCCCAACATGACCGCTTCCTGTATTATTACTCACAACTGTAAGATCTTTTGCACCATGATCTATCAAAGCGTGTATCAATTCGATAGGGCTACCTGCCTCGCCGAACCCGCCGATCAAAACGATTGCTCCATCGAAAATATCAGCAACTGCTTCTTCAACTGATTTTACAATCTTATTTATCATTGATTATCTCCTTCAAAATTAATTAAATCAGGATTTATTTTTTCAAACGTTTTTCCAAAGCTTCTTGAAGAGTATTTTCAGCATCTTTTAGGTCATCTTCATAGAAGTGTTTATCCGTATCGAATGGTTTAAGATTTGCGATTGTATTTTCTTTCTCATCATATTTTGTTAAGAAAACCTTATCCATCCATTTCATATTTCTGGCTTCGTTAAATTTTAAGGCAAATGCTGTTTCACCATTTACCTCAACCGTTCCCAATAAGGATATTTTTCCGGCTGATGAAGTCATTGTTATATATCTTGAGGGACGGTTTATTGAAGGTAGAGATCTATAAATTTTACTAAAAACCTCATTTATGTCTGCAACAGGAACTGTGAAATAGTGGTGTTCACCGGTTGGACGTGCACAATACATTGAATGAAAACCGATCGACAATATTGCAAGAATATTTCCAAGATCTATCCAATTCTGAGCAGATCGATCAACATCAACCTTACCATTTTCATCAGTAAACATGCTGATATGATTCATAATTGGGCTCTGGCTTTTTAGAACTACGCCATAAGCTCTAAGTCTGCGGACTGCTGCTATCGTGCTAATGTTCATAAGCTCTCTTGGCGTAGATATATGAGCCATCCAAACAACCTGAATACCATTATTATTTAATTTTTTTAGTAATCTTAACATTTTATTATAATCACTGCTTAAGATCATTTCTGGTGCGAAGGTAAGGGCTCGGGTTCCAAGACGTAATGTTCTAATATGCATAAGATCCGGATTATCAATTAATGGTAGAACATATTGCTCAAATCTTTCATAACTCATTTTACCGGCATCTCCACCTGTCATAAGCACATCTGTAATTTCTTTGTGCAATGATAGATAATCGTGAACTTGCTTAATCTCTCTTTGAATGAACATATCTTCATCACCACGAACCTGTGCATGGCGGAAGCAGTAAGTACAGAATGCAAAACAGCTTTGAGTTGTTTTATCAAAAAGAAGAATACACTGTGGATATTTATGCTGACAACCATCAAGGATCTCCAATTCTCCATCTTCATTTTCGAACCAAGGTTTATTCAAAAGCTGTTTCCCATCATGCGGATTCGTTTTTTTCATGTATTCATTAACAATCGTTTTTCTTTCATCTTCAGTTTTAGCTTCTATGTATAATTTTACCGCTTCAGCTTGTATCATTTCTGGTTGAGGAAAAACAAGTTGGAAAAGAGAATCATTAGCAAAATCCTTCCAATTTATTGTATTCAGCACATGCTTGGTTGCTAAAAAGCGATAAACTTGAATGAAAAGTTCTCGTGCTTCTATGTGCCCGATATCAATTCCATTTTTTTGTAAGGTCTCAACGATTTCTCTAAATCCGCTTAATCCTGCATAATGTTCCTTGCCAGTAAACAAAAATTCGGTAGTTTCCATAATTCCTGAATGTTGGGCAAAGCAGGAATGCAATCTTGATAATACACCAACAGGCAGAAGATCTTCTTTTTTAATATTCGACTTTATGTCATCAGAATAATGATACCTATCCATTATTTTGTTAACATCAGAAACCTGAATATCAATTTTCTTAACAGAATTTTTTTTATCAGGATTCTCTTGAATTGTGTCTTGAATTGTAGCCATAATTGCTCCTATATTATATTAATTTTATAAATTCTTCGAGATATTTAAAATCATCTTCCAATTTTCCGTGATGTGTAATACAGGCAGATTTTATCTCATTTGGAAGAGATGATTCGGAAATTGGTTTAGAATAATCATTTAGCAGCATCTGTTCCACAAACGGCATCAGAGATCTGGAAAAATTATCGGAAGCTTCTTTTGGAAATTCGCAGGGCAAGTTATCAACTGCCATTACTGCAAATCCTTCCCCTTTGTAGCCATCGGTTTCTTTTCCTGTTTCAGTATTATAAATAAACACTGGATTATCTGGCCAGGTCGATTTAACTGTAGCTTGAACAGATCCTTCAATATCACATGTGATATCACCGATAATAATGAGTTTTGGATTATTATCTTGGATACTTTTAAGATATGAATTCGGAAGGAAAACAGGGCAGTCGGGTGTCCAGTAAATTGCATTCATATAAACACTGCAATATTGTAAATATTGTTCCAAACGAGATTTATATTTTTCATTGTTTTGAAAATAATCCAGCAGACCAAACTCTCCACCGTCTTTCCTCTCTACCAGATGCTCTTCCTTAAAAATAGAAAGGTAAATTTTATTGTCTTCGTAATTTTGTGAATTTCCCTCTAGTTGGTCTGGAGAAATTTCTACAATTGGTAACGCAGTTAATATTTCCTTACATCCCTGTGCCACATGACCATATCCCAAAAGGAAAATATTAAGTGGTGTAATTTCCTCAGGAAGTCCATTCTCTTCGATCTCTTTTCCAATAACACTAATTTGATTAATTGCATCAGCAACGGATAAGTACTGATAAGAATGCTTGATTTTAAGAAAAGGTGTTTCAATATTATACTGCTGTTTTAATCTTTGCCCTAAACCATGAAGCGTGTCCACCATACCGGCATAACCGGCAAATTTTCCAAAGAAAACCAATCTTCTGTTTTTATCATCTTCAATTTTTTCATAATCAAGAAGCGTGATCTTATCATCCAAGATTTTCTGAAGAAGCGGCATATTGTAATCCTGCCCTTTGATAGTATGAGAAAAAAAGAGATGTGGTTTACCGGGAAGCAGATCATCCATTGGAATCTCTTTTACACCGATAATAAAATCACATTCTGAGAGATCAGATGAAAGTTGTGTGCCGGCAGTTACATATTCTGCATCTTTGTATATTCTAGTTTCAGATGGTTGTATGGTTACTCCAAAACCTTTATTGATCAGATCTTGGATAGCCATTGGATTTAGCGGAACCCGACGTTCCCATTTATTTTTTGTTTCTCTTACTATTCCTATTGTTCTCATTTATCTCCTTTAATTTACCATCTGACTCTATTTAAGAAATACTGACACGAATTCTCACTCGCTACGAAATTTATTTTCGTAACGCTACAAAACGTTCCCAAGACGAACTTGGGAACGAGTTGTAGCTATAATAAATAATCATTTTTATTAAGATCAATAAAACCTTTCAATAACTTTAATATCCAGATTCTCTAATTCTTGAAGAACAGGATTATAGATATTTGGTAATGTTGGCATATAAACACCTTTTACAGTTATTTCACCTTGCAGGATCATATGAACACCAATTGCAGCCGGAAGTGAAACGGTTCTTGCCATAGATGAATCACCATTTGGAATTCCGTAATCTATCATTGTAGATGTGATCTTTTGAGTTTTATTTGAATACTCAGCAATAAATTTGTGATGAAGAACAAGCAGATCTCTTTCGCCTTCTTCGTAAGACATTTTATCAAGCATGATCGCAGTTAGTACATCAACAGCTCCACCTTTTGTTATTGGTATGGGAGTCTCATCAAAGAAACCAAGCCATTCAAATTTCTTAAGGATCATACTTTCTGCAGGAAGATTATATTTTTCCATTAAGAGTTCTTTAAGGCATTTATCTTTATCTGTTTTGAACATTTTGCTAAGAATGAATTCTTTTATTGTTCCTGTTAGATTTTCAAATATTTCTTCTTCTTTATAAAATCCCATTTGAGACATAATATACCAAGTGTTGCAGTGACTGATATTTCGGAAAGTTCCACGATACATTGTCTTCACATCTTTCAGATCATAAAGATCGATATAATCTAGTGAATTGCGATTTGGGTATGCTTCGAGTGTTCCTGCACCTTCCACATCCACAAACCAGTAATTATTAAAAAGATTTTTTCCTTCAACTTCAATGATCTTACCATCTTTCATATATTTAGCACCATTTCCGGCTGCCTTAAGAACACCTTTGGGAGCCCATGAGAATTTATATCCGAGCGGATTAGTATTTGCTTCGGGAGCCGGCAAACCACCACAATAGCTCATAAAGCTTATAATTTTTCCACCTTTTTTTTCTACATGATGGAAAATCTTCATTGCACTCATATGATCGATCCCGGGATCTACTCCGATCTCGTTCAAAATAATAATTCCAGCATCTTTTGCCTGTTGATCAAGCTCACGCATTGCAGGACTGATGTATGACGTGGTTACCATATCAGTTTTGAATTTGATACATTTTTTTGCAACTCCAACGTGCATGGTTGCCGGGAGTAAACTTACAACCAAATCACTATTCTTAACAAATTCTTCCATTGCCGCTTCATCATTACTTAAAAATTGTTTAGCAAATGCTTTCTGATGCGGTTCTGCAAGCTTTTCTGCCTTGCTTAAGGTTCGGCTGGCAATCGTTACTTCATAGCCTTTTCCTGCCAGATAATCCACCATTGGTTTTACTACAAGTCCTGCTCCGAAGATTGTTACTTTTTTACTCATTATTTTTCTCCCATCTTTATTAAATTTGGAAGTCAAATAGTGATTTTAAAAAAAGATGTCAACTTATAAGATATAATTAGTATTAATTTAGTCAATACAACAACATTCAAAGAAATTATTTATTTGATTAATGTATAGAATTATTTTTTTCCTCTTTCTTATAAAGTAAAAATGAGTAAAGAACGGAATATAATATAAGAGATATGAACAGAACAAACATAATAGTGAGAGCAGTAGCATTATTTCCCCAGATTGCAGGAATAAATATCATTAATAAGCCGCTTAAAACAAAACAGATTCCACCAACTTTATGTGTTTTACGCCATACATACTCTGAAGAGAGAGTCCAAGGGGTACGAATTCCAATATAAAAACTAGAAGGCATTTTTGGAAGAACATTACCGAGTAGAATGAACATCAAACCTAAAGTGTAGTAAAGAAAAGTTCCAGTATTTGAAACTATTTCTGCACCAAGTAGCAAAGTGTAAATATGAATTATTGCAAAAAAGAAAATAACAATATTTGTGATAATTGGAACCATGCGGGAAAATCTTTCGGGTGTTTCTCGATAACGAACTGAGATGATGGGTAGAACCAGCATGATAATAAGCATAAGAATATTAATCCCAGGAAATAAAAGTACTGCTGTCCATTTGCCCGTGTATCCGTCTATCTCACCACGAAAGTTCCAATGACTCGGGATCTTTGCATCATCAGCAATAAATGAGCTGAGATAAAATGCTAATGCAATCTGCACAATTATTATGATAATACTTAACCAGAATTTCTTATTCATCTTGTGCCCTCCTTTTTCTCGAAATATTTATTTGAATTCTTCATAATAAAATATTTGTCATCCTGATTCGGCAGTTGCCGGAATGTTCTCACGCCTTCGCCAAGCTTCGGCGGTGCAAGCTGGAAGGATCTCCGCTTATAATTAGATTCTTCGTGAGAAAATTCTTCGAAGATGACCTCAGAAAGACAAACATTAATTATGTTGAATCTTTCCCAAAAACATTTATCATATGTGATAAAAGATCTTCCAGTACACTTGTATTTAGAAAATAGGTAATGAACTGCCCGTTCTTTTCAGATTCGATAAGATCAGCATTTTTTAATGTTTTTAAGTGTTCACTGATAGTTGGCTTGGAAACATTAAAATGCTCTGCAATCTCACCGGCAGTCATCTCTTTCTTTTTCAATAGATCAATAATCTTACGCCTATTTGCATCTGAAAGAGCTTTGAAAACTTTATCATTAACCACATTTTCTCCTTATTTAGATGATTATCTAATTACCGAATAGTTTATAATCTGTCAAATTTTTTTTTTGTGTATTTGAAAAACATTGACACTAAATCAGTAAAAACTGCTCTTCATTCTTAAAAAGGAAAAATTATGAAATATAAATTAGTAATATTTGATTTTGATGGAACTCTGGCTGACTCGTTTCCATGGTTTATAAAGATGATGGATGTGGTTACAGAAAAATTCAATTTGATGAAAATTGACAAAGATCAAATCTCGGAACTCCGTAAACTGGATTCTTTAAGTTTTCTGAAACACTTGAAGATACCACTTTATAAACTTCCTAAAATCTCTACATTTATGCGGAACATGATGAGTGAACATATTGATGAGATCAAATTATTTCCCGGAGTGGAAAATATGTTTCATGAATTAAAAGAAAAAGGTTACAAAATTGCTGTTGTCAGTACAAATTCTAAAGACAACATCATTAAAGTTTTAGGTGAAAGCTTATATTCAATGAATGATCATTTTGTGGGCGGAGTATCTGTTTTTGGTAAGGATTCCAAACTGAAAAAAGTATTGAAAATGAGTGGAATAGATAAAAAAGATGCGATTTATATTGGTGATGAACTTCGTGATATTCAGGCTTCAAAGAAAGTTGGTATTCCTTGTGGATCTGTAACCTGGGGAGTTAATGATGCAGATGCCTTGGCAGCACTTTCTCCTGATGAAATGTTCTATGAAGTTGAGCAAATTCTACAGCGAGTTTGA
>JAYEKK010000205.1:0-10216 GCA_034660955.1 Candidatus Cloacimonadota bacterium
TTGGGAATGGGAGAATTAAACACACCTCCCGACTAAAGTCGGACTCCTCTCACTTGTCTGGACGTAATCCCGATATTCGGGACGAAGATTGAAGAGGAGAATCTACCGTGTTCTCTGTGGTTAATTTTTCGTATTCATTCGAGTAAATTTGTGGTTTCAATCTTTAGTTCGTTTTAGTTCATAGTTAAAATAATCTTATGTTATTCAACAATTAATTTCATTGTCAGAATTGCTTCAGCAAATCCGGAGAATACAGCACGGGAAATAATACTGTGTCCAATATTGAATTCTTCAAAAACATCTAATTCAACAAGCATTTGTGTATTGTGATAATTTAAGCCATGACCTGCTACAGCTCGCATTCCCAACTTTTTAGTTAGAATTGCAGCATTATATATTTTTTCTACTTCCGTTTGAATTTCACTTTCTATTCTCAAATTTGCAAATCTTCCAGTATGTATTTCCACTGCATCGGCACCAAGATCTTTAGCTATTTGTATCATCTCTAGATCTGGTTCAATAAATACACTAACTTCAATTCCTGCTTTCTTTAGAGAGGAGATAATTTCTCTATGTGATTCTGATAAAATCAATCCACCTTCTGTTGTCAACTCTTCCCTCTTTTCAGGAACAAGAGTAACTGTGTCTGGTTTTATCTCAGAAGCAATCTTCACCATCTCATTGGTCGAAGCCATTTCCAGATTTAGTTTTGTTTGAATTGTTTGTCTAAGCAATTTCAGATCACGATCTTGAATGTGTCTCCTATCTTCCCTAAGATGAATTGTTATTTGATCAGCTCCATTTTGTTCAGCTATACCTGCAGCATAAACCGGTTCCGGTTCGATTCCCTTTCTTGCTTCCCGTAGTGTTGCTATATGATCTATATTTACTCCTAATAATGCCATTTGTTTTTCTCCTAATAAAAGTTATAATTCTTTGTGGTTAATAACAATATCTGCTCTACTTCGTAATCCTTTGAGATGTTTAATAAGCTTCAATTCAGAATCAATTCTTTCGAGTCTATCTTTGAGTGCATCTTTAACTTCATTAAAATCGGCTATCACGCTCTCCTTTCTACCGGTATTCATTATTATGTGATATCCAAATTCTGTTTTTACTGGTTCACTGAATTCATTCTGTTTTAAATTGAAAGCAACTTCTTCAAAATCACTTACCATCTTTCCTTTAGGAAAATAACCAAGATCACCACATTGACAATTACTTGGGCAATCCGAACATTCAGCAGCAATTTTATCAAAATCGTTTTTTGTTTTAATTTGTTTATACAATTCCTGTGCTCTTAATAAACTTTTATTATCTGTACCTTTAATTAATATATGGGAAGCTTTTACCATTTCATGGGTTTTAAATGAATTAATATTCTCTTTATAAATCTCTTGTAATTTTTCAATTGGGAAATCCGTTTTAGTTGAGAAATTGATATTAACATATTTTGTTATTAATAAATTGTTTTTAATTCTTTCTTTTAAAGTTTCAATTTTGATTTCCTCATTAATCAGCATATTATTAAATTCATTTTCAGAATTGAATTTAAGTTTCAGTTCTACCATTCCATTTTCAACATCATCTTCAGAAACCTCAACATTAGATATTTTTGCTGAATTAAGGAGAAGATATCCATCAATTAGTTGTTCAATTGCTCTTTTCTTCGCTTCATTATTAGGCTCTCCAAGGTGCATATTTTTAAGCACTTCTTCCAACTCTGCTCTATATTCTTGAAAATTAATTTCGTAATCATTTACCTTTGCAACAATCATTATCTCTCCTGTAATTTTATCATTATTTCTTTAAATACATTTGAAAAGTTAATGTTTTTACTATCCAATGTCAAATCAAAATCGATTTTTCTATACCATGTAAGCTGACGTTTTGCAAAATTGCGGGTATTTTGTTTGATTTTATCAATGCAATCAACAAGTTCTTTTTCACCATCTAAGAATGGAAAAAGTTCTTTATAGCCAACTGTGTTCATGCCAGGATCTGTTCTTTTGTATCCACTATTAATTAGTTCTTTCATTTCGTTCAGCAATCCATTATCTATCATCTTGTCAACACGACGATTAACCCTGTCGTAGAGAATATTCCGCTCTTCCGTTATCATTATATTTATTGTTTGGAATTTCCTCTGTTCCCTGTTATCTTCTTCCCATAATTGTGTTATTGTTTTTCCTGTTGTCTCAAAAATTTCTAGTGCACGAAGAATGCGATTTGTATCATTATCATTTATTCGTCTGGCAGAATCTGGATCAATCTTTTTTAACTTTTCATAAAAAAATTCTGTACCCTTTATTTCTGCTGCTTTACGCAAGTATTGTCTTATTTCATTTGGAATTTCCGGAGCTTTGAATATACCTTCTAAAAGAGCTTTAATATAAAATCCGGTACCTCCACAAATAATTGGTATTTTATCATGAGATGAAATTTCTTTAATTAATTTATATGCATCTTCAGAAAAAGTACCAGCATTATATTCTTCATTTGGTTTTACAATATCGATTAAATGATGTTTAATTCTATTTTGATCTTCGATAGTAGGCTTAGCAGTGCCGATATTTAAATATTTGTAAACTTGTCTTGAATCTGCTGAAATAATTGAAGAACCAAGTTTTTGAGCGAGCTTGAATGCTAGCTTGCTCTTTCCTACCGCAGTGACTCCCTGAATGATTATCAATGGAATTCTATTATTTTGCTTTTGGCTCATGTTGTTCGTTTGAATTTTTTTTCAAAATCTAACATTGTCATTTTAATGATAAGCGGTCTGCCGTGCGGACAGAAATATGGAACTTCGCAGGCAAATAGATCATTAATAAGTGCCAGCATCTCTTTCTTGTTCATTTTCCTACCGGCTTTGATGGCAGCTTTGCAAGCTACAGATTTTGATAAACTGTCCCTGAAATCTTCGGTCTGTTCAAATTCATCTTCTAATTTCTTAATAATATCAATGAAGATATCTCCACCATCCCAATCTTCAAGTTCTATTGGGATTTCATCAATTACTATGGAATCACCACTAAATGTTTTTATGGAGAATCCAACTTTATTGAATACCTCAATATTTTCCGATATTAATTCTGGTATGGTATTGCTGAGATGTGGCGGAAGGTCTATCACTATCGGAAACAGTAATTTCTGGGTTTGAGCAGGCGCTCCATGAATTCTGTGCAATATTTTCTCATAAATTATTCTTTCGTGTGCTGCATGCTGATCGATGATCATCAATCCTTCTTCTACCTGTACAAAAATGTAGCTTTGATGCAATTGCCAGGGATTTATTACCTCTTCTTCCGGTCGAAGGAACATATCAATTTTACTTCCAGTAAAATTCTTTTCGATCTGAATATCATCTGCTGTCTTTTTTCGGAAAAGATCCGGTTGATAGATCTCCTTCAATTCTCTCTTCACCTGATTAAAGCGTTTCTTCTCCATCTTATTAGAAAAAATCTTAGATTCAACATTTGTTGTTTTGCTGCTTTGATATGTGGAACTCATTATATTCTTTATCTGTTTAAACTTATCATCTTCATATTGCAGAAGCAATTTCTCAATTGTTAATTTTATAAAAGTATGAACTTTACCTGGATCTCTAAAACGAATTTCCATTTTAGAAGGATGAACATTAAAATCTACCTGCTGTGGATCAACCTTCAGGAACAAAATATAAGGTGGAGTTTTGCCTTGCTGAAATATGCGAAGTTTCTTAATGAATGGACCATATGCGGATTTTAAGCTATGCAAAACAATTTTATCACGAATGTACCTTCCGTTCACAAAAAGATACCTGTAATCAGCAAAACCTTCCTTCTCTTCATTTAATCCACTTATATAACCAGAAAGTTCAATTTCATGTCCTTTAGCAGAAACTTCTATCAGGTCACGTTTAAGAAAATCGCTTCCAAATACTGTAGCCATTCTTGCTTTCATTCCTGCAACTGCAGGATAATTAAGTTTTTCTTTTCCATCTGCTAAAAAACGGAAATGAATTTGAGGATATAATATTGATTGATAATGCAAATAATTGAGAATGTGTTTGAATTCAACTGGATCGGATTTTAGAAATTTTCTTCGTGCTGGAACATTACTGAATAAATTTCTAACGGTAATTGTTGTTCCGGTATTAGCAGAAGTTTTAGAAAAATCTGTGAGCTTACCACCTCTGAATTCAACTCTGGAAGCTGTATCGCTTTCTGCATCTTTGGTTATGAGAATGAGTTGACTTACAGAAGCTATACTCGGTAATGCTTCTCCTCGGAAGCCGAGTGTTGATATATTGAAAATATCCGTTACCGTTTTGATTTTGCTAGTTGAATGACGTTCAAACGCCTGCAATGCATCATCTTCACTCATTCCTCTTCCGTTATCAATAACACGCATCATTTTTTTCCCGCCACTTTCTATATGCACTGTTATTTGTGATGAACGGGCATCAATTGAATTTTCTACCAGTTCCTTAACTACAGAAACAGGTCTTTCAATTACTTCTCCGGCTGCGATCCTATTTGCAACTTCTTCTGATAATACTTTTATTCTTCCCATTTTATTCTTTCGTAAATTTATTATTAAGCCATTCAGAGTTATCCTGATCTTCCATATCAAAACAATCCATCTCTTTTATAAATGGCTTAATGTCTAAAAGTGGTGTACCATCAATGATGTCAATATTAGAAATGCTTAATATGTTTTTATTGATGCTCTTCAATCTTACGATCGACATTCCGATCTGATTTGGTCTTTGCGGAGAACGCGTTGCGAAGACACCTCTAATGTGTTTTTCTTTGTATGGAACGACATGCAGATTAAAATTGTTAGAAAGATGAAAATTGAAAATAAGAATTAAATGAGAAAACTTTTTTAAACCGTTCAATCCTTCTATGAATTCAGGGAATATTTCAATTGATCCTTTTATTCCTTTTCCTTCGTAAGGCTGTTTGGGAATATCTTTAGTATCTTTGAACGGTGAATGAATAATCCCGATTGGGTTGAATATAATTTCATTCTGCTTTTTCTCTGTATTCATCATAACTCCAATTTATTGTATTCTTCTTAATATAATCTGTTGTGTTAAATAAATCTTTATCGTTTCGAATTATATGTTCGTAAAAATTTCTCTGCCACCTGAACCATTTATGATCATTTTTATTGCACCAACGTTTTACTGATCCTTTAAATTGGTTGATTATCATTGATAACGAACCAGATTGTGGTTCTCCAAATTTTCTCATGCTTTGAGGCTCATCCTGATGAATCTTTCCCCGTCGGGGCTCGCCCTGGCGCGCCCTTTCTTTCTCATCGGTCATCTTCGATGATAATTTATCGGTCACACCAGGGTGTGCCCCTACTTTTTCTTCGGTCATCCCAGGGAATGCCCCTACGGTATCATTTGAAATGATCCAAATGATACCGTGGATATGATTTGGCATGATAATAAATTCACCCAATTTAACATTATGGTGGTTTGGAATATCAAACCATTTCTCTGAAACGATTTTTCCAATTACGGATATTTTCATTTCACCATTTATTATCTCACCAAGAAAATGTTCTCTTTTATGCGTACATAATGTTATAAAATATGCACCATTTGCTGTGTAATCATAACTTTGTAAACGAATAGAACGGCGTGAATGGATCAAAATTCCTCCAATAAATCGAAAAAGATTCTTCGTGAAGTTAATAAAAGAATTCCTCAGAAAGACAACTTTTTCCATACCTAATAAGAAAAACCTTCCAGATTTTGAAAATCTGGAAGGTTTAATTATCAGCGTTCATCTGCGATTCAATTATTTATCTTCTGCCATCTTTACATATTTTGCATAACGCTCTTTGGCATATTTTTCGAATCCACTACGGAAACCTTCCACTTTATCCGGGAATGTTCTTTCTAAAGATTTATAACGTCTTTCGCCATCAAGGAAATCTCTAACAGGTTTTGTAGGTTTTCTTGAATCTAATACAAATGGATTTTTGCCTTCTTTTTTCAAATCAGGATTGAATCTATAAAGAAGCCAGTAACCTGTATCAACAGCTTTTTTCTCTTCCAACATGGTTTGTGACATTGGAAATCCATGATTAATACAGGGTGCGTATGCCATAATGATGGAAGGACCATTATAAGCTTCTGCTTCTCTGATTGCTTTTAAGGCTTGAACCTTGTTTGCTCCCATCGAGATAGAAGCAACATAAACATAACCATAACTCATCAGCATCAGACCGAGATCTTTCTTAACAGTTTCCTTACCAGCCTCAGCAAATTTTGCTACTGCGCCCAGCGGGGTTGCCTTAGAAGCCTGACCACCTGTATTGGAATAAACTTCTGTATCTACAACCAGAATATTAACATTTCTTCCCGTAGCCATTACGTGATCTACTCCACCATAACCAATATCATAAGCCCATCCATCACCACCGAAAGCCCATACGGATTTATCTACAAAATGATTTTTAAGAGCAACGATCTTTCTGATGATCTCTTCATTTTCTCCTGAAGCTTTTTTCAATGAATCCCTTAAGATGGTTTGGAGCTGAATTGAATTTTGAACAGTTTCATTATCCTTTGCGTTCCATAATTCAAGAGCTTTCCTCAGTACTGTTTCAAGTTTTGCATCAGTTCCATTAGTAAGAAGTTTCTCAACATTATAACGAAGTTGTTTTCTATTGGCATCAACTGATAATCTCATACCAAAACTGTATTCTGCATTATCTTCGAAAAGACTGTTTGCCCAGGTTGGACCATGACCGTCTTTGTTTTTACAATAAGGAATTGTTGGGAAAGTTCCACCCCAAATCGATGTACAACCTGTTGCATTGGCAATGATCATTCTATTACCAAAGAGTTGAGTTATAAGCTTGACATACGGAGTTTCACCACAACCAGCACAAGCACCTGAGAATTCCATAAGAGGTTGCTTAAATTGACTCCCTTTTACTGTTGTCTCTAAATTTGAACCCATTACATCGTTTGGAAGTGATTCAAAGAAATCTAAATTAGCATTTTCACCTGCTTCACGTTCTCCTTCGATCGGTTTCATTTCCAAAGCTTGTTTTGGACATTCGTTTACACAAATCATACAACCCTGACAGTCTTCAATATAAACCTGAATCTTATATTGGAATTCATCTTTATCTTTACCCATTGCGGTAAGAGTATTGAAACTTTCAGGTGCACCTTTGATGTCTTCATTTTTGATAAGTTTAGGTCGGATTGCAGCATGCGGGCAGACAACAGAACACTGATTACACTGAATACAAAGGTCTGCATCCCAATGTGGAACGACCGGAGAAACACCACGTTTTTCAAGTTTTGTAGTACCGGAGGGAACAAACCCATCTAACGGCATATGAGAAACAGGAATACTGTCTCCTTTCTCTCTCATGATCTTTTCGATAACATTCTTTGTGAATTCATCTGCATCATCCGGTACTAGTTTCTTAAGTTTTGTGTGATTTGCAGAAACTGCTTCTGGAACAGGGATTTCAACCAATGCTTCATTAGTTTTATCAACTGCTGCCCAGTTCATTGCTACAACATTCTTCCCTTTCTTAATGAATGTCTTTTCAATAGCGTTCTTGATCATTTTAATAGCTTCTTCTCTTTCTAATACACCTGATATAAGGAAGAACGCAGTCTGCATAACAGTATTGATTCTGCCGCCAAGTCCAACATCATTCGCTATTTTCAATGCATTTATATTATAAAGTTTAATATTTTTTTCTATTATTGTCTTCTGCATATCTTCTGTCAGCTTTTCAAAGATTTCATTAGCGTCCCAATGTGAATTGAGCAGAAATACCCCGTTATCTTTGATTCCCTCAAGAATGTCGTAACGTCCGATGAATGCAGGGTTATGACATCCGATGAAATCTGCACTTTCTACAAGATATTCAGATTGGATCGGGCTTTTGCCAAAACGAAGATGTGAACGTGTAATTCCACCAGATTTTTTTGAATCGTATTGGAAGTAACCTTGGGCATACATATCTGTATTATCACCAATAATCTTGATTGAATTTTTATTCGCACCAACTGTTCCATCAGAACCTAATCCCCAGAATTTACAACTGATCCCACCTTCAGGCATTGCATCAATTTGTTCGTTAACTTCAATTGAAGAGTTGGTAACATCATCATTGATACCAACAGTGAATCCATGGGTGGCTTTTCCATCCAGATGATCATAAACTGCTTTTACCATTGAAGGTGTGAATTCTTTGGAAGATAGACCGTAACGTCCACCAATAATTTTGATATCTTTTTTATCTTTAAGAGCTACAACGGTATCCAAATATAGTGGGTCACCGATAGCACCCGGTTCTTTCGTTCTATCAAGAACAGCAATTTTATTAACTGTTTCTGGAATTGCATCAATGAAAGCTTTTACAGAAAATGGACGGAAAAGACGAACTTTAAGAAGTCCGAGTTTTTCACCTTTTGCATTAAGATAATTGATTGTTTCTTCGATAGTTTCTACACTACTACCCATAGCAATAATCAGCTTTTCTGCATCCGGAGCACCGACGTAATCAAAGAGGTGATATTGCCTTCCAATAACTTTAGCTAATTTATCCATGTATTCCTGCACTATTTCAGGAGCAGCGGCATAATATTTGTTATTAGCTTCTCGTCCCTGGAAAAAAACATCAGGATTTTGAGCACCAACTTTTACCATTGGTCTTTCAGGATTCATTGATCTATTTCTGAAATTTTCAACATATTTCATGTCCATCATTTCGTGCATTGTATCATAATCTATAACTTCAATCTTTTGGATTTCGTGGGAATTCCTAAAGCTGTCAAAGAAATTCAAGAAAGGAATACTGGCTTTTAAAGTAGAAAGATGAGAAACAATTCCCAGATCCATTATCTCTTGAATTGAACCGGCTGCCATTAAAGCAAAACCGGTATTTCTGGCAGACATTACATCTGAATGATCTCCAAATATCGAAAGTGAATGAGTAGCTAGTGTTCTTGCTGTAACATGAAAAACCGTAGGCAGCATTTCGCCTGCGATTTTATGCATATTCGGGAGCATAAGCATGAGACCTTGTGAAGCGGTGAATGTGGTTGTGAATGAACCACCTGAAAGCGCACCATGAACAGCTCCAGCTGCACCTGCTTCCGATTGCATCTCGACTACATCAACAGTTTGACCAAACATATTCTTCCTATTATTCGATGCCCATGCATCTGCATATTCACCCATTGTAGATGATGGAGTAATGGGATAAATTGCAGCAACTTCACTGAAGGCATAAGCTACATGCGTAGCAGCAAAATTACCATCTAAAGTAACTTTTTCAAATTTTTTCATTTTAGCTCCTCTATTAATTATTTATTTACCATTTCATAATATTTGTTACAAAAAATTAATATAACATTTGTGAGTCAATATATTAAATGCATTCTACTTTTTTATTCGATTTTATCAGTTATTTCACCCTGTTCTTTCAATTCAAAGATAGGTTTAAAATATCTAAATTGATTTTCTATAGTAGTACTCTCACATATCTTTTGTTTAATTCGTTTAATGTCTTCTTGAAGTTTAAATTTTTGTGCTTCATCGCTAATAATAAATAATTCGCTTAACATATACCAACTCATAAGATATTGTTCTTGATGTTTAAAAATATCAGCTAATCCTGCAATGATCTCATTTCGGTTTGTATGCTCAGGGAAATCTAAATAAAGTCGGATAAGTGATCTCTTAGCATCTTCGTAATGTTCAAGTGAAATTTTTGCTATATAATCCAGAAAAAGCAATTTTTCAATGTATAAAGAATCATTAAGAATAATGAGAGGTTCAAGAGTATTCAAAGCTTCTTCATAATCCTTTTTAAATATATTATTTGTGGCTATTTTAATTTGTAAATTATTATTTTCAGATTCTTCAGTTTCCAGAAGTATGGTTCTATAGACATCATTAGCTTCACCGTAAAGCTGATTGCTCTCATACAATCTTGCCAATATATTTAGAAAACCAACATGTTTCTGAGCATTTTGTGCTTTAGAAACTGCAGCCGAAACAATATCAAATGCAGAAAGTGGTGAAACTTGGACAATTGCTATCTCAAAATCTGCCAAGCGTTCATCAATAAATTGTTCTTCTGAAGCATGTAAAATTGCTTTTGCAAAGAATTCTGAGGCTTGCAGCCAATCTTCCTTTTCTTTATAAATGAAACCCTTAAAATAATATAAAGAATC
>JAYEKK010000206.1:0-2351 GCA_034660955.1 Candidatus Cloacimonadota bacterium
TTCGTCACCAAAAAACAGTTCATCCAACCATTCAGCACTAATTAATTCATGATCTTCATCTGATTTTAATTTCCCTAAATGCCGCATTAAAATCCATGAAAACAGGAATAACTTTTTTTCATTTGAAAGATCGAAATTTGCCTGGTTTTTATAATAGAAAGTAAGATCATCTGAAATTTGTTGAGAAATTTCTGTAATATCGATTTCCGAATTTAACCATTTTTTTAAGATGAATAAAAAATCTTCTACTCTACTCAATAATTCTAACTTGAATTCCTTAAAATCCCGCAAGGTTGCTATTTGCAAAAGTTGAGATAAAACATTCCAATCGTAATAAGTGTGGAATTTCTCTAAAAGTGGAAGTAATTCTATTCGTTTTAATGAATTCTGAATACTTTGTACTCCGCCGCCTTGAAGATATTTTGCCAGCTTGGAATAATGTTTTTCTTTATCATCTTTTACTTCATAAATATTCAGAAAAACCGCATATTTAAAAGCACCTAAATCTTGAAATAATCCTTTTTCATGTATTTCTCTGGAGTTGCGGATAAATTCCAGATCAGAAATTTCATCTTTGAAAATCACAAAATATTCAGAATCATTATGCAATTCCCAAGCTGCACCCAGATTTTTTTTGATCCAAACCGTTTCTTCATCCTTTTTAATGGGAATATTTGCCCAGTTTATCCAACCGGAAGTTTGCTGAAATTTATTATTGCAAACAACCAGCGAATGCTGATCTTCAAATTTATTGGTGTAAGCAAACACATTTTCATTAAGTTCACCTTTTTCTGTGATAAAATCAAATAGAACAAAATTATCAACTTCGGAGAAAAGGTAACGTTTATTTAGCAGCGGAAAAATCTCTCGATTGTGTCTCTTGATCAGTTTTTCATCTTCATTTTCCTGCCATTTAGCTTTTTTAAATTCCATTCCATAACGTTCGGTAAAACCTTCGATCTGCCCGTGAGCATACATTGGTAAACCGGGCATCGTGCTCATAATCAGACATACACCAAAATATTTATCATCTTTCCCAAATTGTGCAATTGCCGTATCTTCATCAGGATTACTCATGAAATTCACAAAACGTTTTAATATTTGCGGATTAAATTCTAATATATTAAAAATAGATTTTCGGTATTTCGCATTTTCTTCATCTTTAAGCATATTCATAAAAGCGCTGTTATAAACGCGATGCATTCCTAAAGTGCGTACAAAATATCCTTCCATCATCCAAAAAGCTTCCGCCAGAAGCAGTGTGTCCGGAGCTTCAATTGCAACTCTATCAACAACTTCACGCCAGAATTCATTTGGAAATAATTTATTAAATTCTACTTTACTCATTCCATATTCACTACGCGTGGCAATATCTCCACCACTTCCTGGCTGCGGAAACCAAAGTCTTTGAACATGTTTTTTTGCCAAAGTCATTGCTGCGTCAAAACGGATTATTGGGAATTTTTTGGCGATCTCAATTATTTTATCACTCACAGCTCCCCTTACTTCCGGCAGCAGATAATTCAGTTGAGCAGTATCATTCCATGGTGTACTGGTTCCATCATTTCCATGATAAATGTATCGGTTTTTCCCATCCTTTATATATTGGAAAACAATTGCTGCATCGGTTTTCTCAAAATAATGATCTTCGATCCTAACTTGAATTTCATTTTTTTGTGAAAGGTTTTCTCCGTTAAATGTATAGGATGGAAATGGTGGATGATCAAGCTGCAAAAACCACTCGGGATGTTCAACGATCCATTCGGAATCTAATCCGGTATGATTGGGAACCATATCGCAACCGATCCGAATTCCAACATTAGCTGCTTTTCTTTTCAGTTCTTCCAAAGCTTGCTCGCCACCAAGATCATCGGCAATCCGGTAATTATCTAACGAGTAGGCGGAAGCGATTGCATCAAGATCACCATTTATCTCTTTTATTCTTTTGGAAGCAGCACTTCTCTGCCAAATTCCAATTAACCAGATTCCTGTAATTCCGCGACTTGCCTGTAATTGCAATTCTTCTAACGGAATTTGATCCAGACGTGTTACTTCTATCTTGTATTTTTTGTTTAGTTGATCCAGCCACACATAAGTGCTTTTTGCAAGTAATATCAAATGCGGCATCCAATCTTTATCTTCGGTAAATTTTTCATATTCTTCATCATTAAACTCATGAATTTGTGCAGGTCCGGGACCTGTAAAATGAGCCTTATTTTCTTCTTTTAAAAAACCAATTCCTTGCAGAAGCAACAGCAATTCATCACCAATAAATTCTTTCCAGTATTCTTTAATAAAATTTAGCTGATCGAATATCGAATTTGGAAATTTTAACATTGGTTCCAAGAGAA
>JAYEKK010000207.1:0-10179 GCA_034660955.1 Candidatus Cloacimonadota bacterium
TATTATTTCATCTGCAATTTTTAGAGTTTCTTCTGATATTCCCAAAGCTTCATTGCCGAGGATGAGTGCACATGGTTTTTTAAATTTTGTTTTGGAAATATCTATGGAATGAGTTGTTGTTTCCAGAGCATAAATCGTAAATCCATCTTCTCTTAACTCTTTTATTACATTTTCTACAGAAGCATGAGTTGACCAATTAACATATTCATCTGTTCCCATTGCGGTTTTTTGCACCTTCTTATTTTCCGGTGTGGGTGTGTATCCACAAAGATAAATATGTGAAATCCCAAAGCACTCTGCAGTACGGAAAATGGAACCAACGTTAAAAGCAGAACGTAGATCATCGAGAATCAGATAGAGTGGATTTTTTATATTTTTTTTTGAATGTTTATCATCTTTTAGAATAATGAATTCATCATCTTTTGGGGTTTTTCCAAATTCCTGTTCGATAGGAACTGCAAGAGCAAGAAATTCTCTTTTGGATGAACTTGTAATATCTGAACCAGTTTCATAGTTCATGTATTTTAGGTAAGTTTGGAATTCTTTTAATAGATCTTCTCTCAAGGGTTCATTTTGCCATTCGACATCAATCTTTGCAATAAGCTCGATGAGTTTTTTGCCCTGTTTTTTGCGGTTAAATTTTTGGAATATATCTTTTGTAAATTTCATAAAAAAATGAGGAAGCTTTTATTGCTTCCTCAAATACTATTTATTCTAATTAACCTTTTATTACTTTCTTTAT
Organism: Candidatus Cloacimonadota bacterium; assembly: GCA_034660955.1. Classification (GTDB taxonomy): domain Bacteria; phylum Cloacimonadota; class Cloacimonadia; order Cloacimonadales; family TCS61; genus Tenebribacter. The sequence goes on from JAYEKK010000207.1 coordinate 743, forward strand.
AACTTTTTTCTTAGGAGGTCTGAGCTTATCTAATTCAGCTTTTAATCGTGCATTTTCACTTTTTAATTCTTTGTTTTTAGTTTGCACTTTTCTGAATCTCTCCGCTAAACCGTTATGTCTATTTTGGGATTTTTCCCATTTGATTTTGTATTCCTGTCGTTCATTTCTTAGTCTTGCATTAGTTTTTTTGAGAGCGTTAACTTCAGATTTATTTGTTTGAGTGCTCTTTATTAAAGCTTTGTGTTTTTTATCCAGTTGTTGCCATTTCATATGACGTTCTCTTTCTTGAGCTTGCAGTTTCTTATACTGATCATTTAAATTGTTATACTCTAATTCATAGTTCATTTTTTTCTTAGTTTTTGTTAGCTTTTGATTTTGTTTAATTTGCTGATTTTGTTGAGCACCTAAACATAAAACCAAGCTTAGCAACATTAAAATAATAATTGTTTTTTTCATTTTTCCTCCTATTTCTTTTTTTTATTTGAAATCTTCATTATTTGTTTTATGTGTCAATAATTTTGTTATATCAACATTAATTAACCTCCTATTTCTCCGGTGTAGTTGTAATTCAACTTGACACACTTATAATGTTAAATTGAAGTAATTATGTTGGTTTTGCAATATTGAGTGTTTTTTGTCGTCCTGACGAATCTTACACGTTGTTCTCAGGAAGGATCTCCGCTTTTAATGAGATTCTTCGTCGAATGCCATGTAAGTTCTTCCTCAGAAAGACATCTGTTTTCCTGTTTTACATAATCCGATAAAGTAAATAAAATTTTGGAGGCTGCATGAAATACAATAGAAAAATTTTTGGATATGAATGTGACATTTACGGTCATTTAAATAATGCAAATTATCTTCATCTCTATGAAGAAGCGCGTGCAGATGCGTTGGAAGAGATGGATATGTCAATTGGTAAGTTGAGTGAAGAAGGTGTTCATATCTATCTTAGTAAGATTAACCTGACTTTTAAAATAGGACTTCCGGTAGGAGAAAAAGTGATCATAGATTCCAGAATGATAAAAGCTACACGGGCAACCTCGGTCTGGAAGCAGGAAATTTTCAATAGTGCAGGTAAGCTTTGTAATACGGCAATAGTGCATGGTGTTTTTATCAAGAATGGAAAACCATTTAGAATATCAAAAGAGTTATTTGAAGAATATAAGAAATATATTCAACCGGAATAATTGGATTTTTTGAAGAAATGAATTGATAAGAGTTAAGAATAATATCCAACATTGAACACAGAATATCGAATAATGAAGGGAAAAGAAAAAAGCAATCTCAATTATTACTTAGATTATTACAAATAGTCTTCTATTTTGCTTTAGGTAAAATAACCGGAAAAAATCTAATGATAAAGATAAAATCAGAAATGAGTGAAGTGGAAAATATGTTTGATTATTTCTTATTCCTCTTGAAAGTTCCTGAAATCTTAAAAATCGTGCAGATATAAAAATACTTGGCAATTGGATATTCTGTATTCGATATTGGATATTCAAATCATTGTAAATTAAATATTTACCCACTTAAAAACTAAAAGGGATCAATAATTATATATCAAGAAACATAATTAAAGCAATAGTGTAGCTAAACCCAGGAAGGAAGCAAATCCGCCAATATCAGTAAGCATTGTAATTATCACACTGGACGCTAGTGCAGGATCGATCTTCAGCGTTTTCATTACTACAGGAATTGATGAGCCTACAAGCCCGGCAATGAACATATTACAAACCATGGATACCCCAAGAACTACACCCAACAGAATATTCCCTTTAAAAAGATAAGCAATAAGCATGGCAACTGTACCAATTAATATACCGTTTATTATCCCCACTGTGATCTCTTTAAATATTGCCCTGTATGTATTGTGAAGGGTCAGCTCTCCGAGTGCAATACCACGAGTGATCACGGTAAGTGTTTGTGTTCCGGAGTTTCCGCCCAATCCGGCAACTATAGGCATGAGAACTGCCAGGAAAGATAAACGGGCTATTGTTCCTTCAAAAATTCCAACCACACTGGAAACAAGAAGTGCAGTAAAAAGATTCAGGGTTAGCCAGGGAAGTCTCTTCCGAACTGAGCTGAGAGGTGAAGTGAACACTTTATCCTCGTTCTCCAAACCCACCATTTTATAAACGTCTTCTGAAGCTTCATCATCAATTACATCAATGATATCGTCAACCGTGATCCTGCCGAGTAGATGGTTTTCTTTATCTACAACGGGTAAAATATAAATATCATATTTACGGAAGATCCCGGCAACCTCTTCCTGGTCCATCTCAACCGGAGCTGAGATCACATCTTTATCCATAATATCTACAGCTTTCATCTCAGTTTTACATAAAAGTAGTTTTGATGCTTCCATAATCCCGATTAATTTATTCTCTTTATCAGTAACAAAAATGTAGTAAAGTTTTTCTACCTCATCATAATTATCCCGAATATGATCGATCATCTCAGCGCGGTTCATCTCCTTATTCACGGTGATGATCTCTTTCTGCATGATACCGCCGGCAGTATCCTCTTCATAAACAAGAAGCTGCTTTATTTCATCGGAATCTTCTTTATCTATTTTTTGCAGAACATCTTTAAGTTGCTGTTCATCCAATTCAGCAGCGATATCCGCAGCTTCATCAGAATCCATTTCATCCATGATCTCAACAAGGCGTTTCTGCTGAATGGTTTCCAGGATATCTTCCCGCAACTCGTCATGAAGATCATAGAGCACATCCGAAGCAAGTTCTGCGGAGAGATATGAAAATGCTTTAACTTGATATTCAGCAGGGAGTTCATTTATTATTTGAGCTACATCACCCGGATGGAGAAGATTGATCTTTTTCGTTATTTCATCCATCTGTTCATTTTCAAACAATGCAATAATTTGATCTATAGCTAGCTTTAACATTTTCAACTCCTCATTTGTCAGGATTCTGCAGAAAAGTAGATATTTTTGTCTATTATTTTTCTTTATGCAACCAAAAAAGCCCCGAAAATCGGGGCTTAAATATTACTGATCAATTTATTACTAAATTAATCTTTTTTCTTTTTTGGTTTTGCTTCTTGCTTTTCTTCACCGCCTTGTGAAAATTCTATAATCGCCATTGGAGCACAATCACCACGCCGGTAACCATTTTTCAATACTCTTGTATACCCGCCTTCTGTTGTTTCAAATCTAGGTGCTATCTCATCAAAGACTTTTTTTACAAGGTCTCTATTCTTAAGCACTTTAAATGCTAATCTACGATGATGAACAGTGCCTTTCTTTCCATAAGCAATAACTCTTTCTGCCAGGCTTCTGATCTCTTTTGCTTTAGCTTGAGTAGTATTAATTCTTTCGTGTTTCACAAGGGAAGCAACAAGATTTTTAAGCATCAAATTACGATGCCCGGTCTCTCTACCAAACTTTCTTCCGCTAACTTTATGTCTCATAGTTCAATCCTTATTTCTTGGTAGTAACTTTATTTTTGGCGTCTTCTATCTTCTTTCTCATCCCGGCAACATCCATACCGAGAGAAAGTTCATATTGACTAAGTAAAGCATGAATCTCTTCCAGAGATTTCTTACCGAAGTTTCTATATTTCAACATTTCATTTTCATTCTTTTCTACAAGTTCACCGATCTTATCGATCTTGGCTGCAGAAAGACAATTGCTGCAACGAACAGAAAGTTCAAGCTCGTTCACATTAGTAGCTAATATTTTCTCCATTCTTTCCAGCTCCGGATCCATTTCAATTTCTTCAATATACTCCGGTTCCTTCTCAAATAGAACAACCGCATCATACAGATCTCTAAGTATTTTTGCGGAAAGATAAAGTGAATCTTTAGGATCTATACTACCATCAGTAGTAACTTCCATTATAAGTTTATCAAAATCAATACGCTCACCTACACGCTGATTTCCAACTTCAAAATTCACATTAACAATAGGAGAATAGACCGAATCGATTGGAATAACTCCAACTGATTTTTCTTCCATATCATGGTTTTCTGCAGCAACATAACCTCTGCCGATACCAATCCATAATTCCATCTTGAAATCAACATCTTCGGTCATTTCGATAAGTTCAAGATCTTCATTTATAATTTTTACATCAGCAGCCCCTTTAATATCAGCAGCTGTAATTATGCCTAAACCTTTATGTTCTAAAACAAGTTTTTCTTCACTAATTAAATCAGTTTGAATAACCAATTTCTTCAGTTTAAGAATAAGATCCATAAAATCTGAGGTTGATCCTGGGATAGCTGAGAATTCATGATGTAATCCTTCGATTTTTACATAACGTATTGCAGCACCTTGAATAGATGTAAGCAATACTCTTCTCAGTGTATTCCCAATTGTTGTAGCAAAACCAGATTCTAATGGTCCAATTTCAAATTTTCCGTAGGTCGAACTATATGTTTTTTCATCGACTACTACTGATCCCGGTAACTGTAACGGCTCTAGGAATTTCATATAAGATCTCCTAATCTACTATTTGGAATAATATTCAACGATCAAACGTTCATCAGTATCAATTTGAATCTGTTCACGAGTTGGAATACTGATAATTTGTCCTTTAAATTTATCTTTATCAACTTTAAACCAATCAATGCTGTCAACTTCTGTTGAAGCTTCCATTGCTTCCTGGATCAAAAGCATTTGCCTGCTTTTTTCCTTAATTAGAATTTCATCATCTGCACGAACATTAAAGGAAGGAATATCTACCTTTCTATTATTAACTAAAACGTGCCCGTGACGAATAATCTGTCTGGCTGATTTTCTGGAAGGAGCAAAGCCCATACGATAGACGATATTATCTAAACGTGTTTCCAATATCTGAAGTAGGTTCTCACCAGTAACACCAGATTTTTTAGCAGCCATTTTAAAATATTTTCTAAATTGTTTTTCCAAAACACCATAAGTTCGGCGTACTTTTTGTTTTTCTCTCAAATGTACACCATAATCACTCATTCTCTTTCTAAAACCTCGGGAATTACCATGTTCTCCTGGAATAAATGGTCTTTTTTCAAAAGCACATTTTTCGGAGTTACAGCGTGAACCCTTGAGGAATAATTTCGTTCCTTCTCTTCTACATAGTTTACAAGATGATCCTGTATATCTCGCCATAATATAATCCTTATACTCTTCTAGTTTTTCTTGGTCTGCACCCGTTGTGCGGGATAGGTGTTTTATCTTCGATCAATGTGATCTCTATACCATTTGCGTTGAGTGCACGAATTGCAGATTCTCTACCGCCACCAGGACCTTTTACAACAACTTTAACTTTATTCACACCCATTTCTAATGCTGCTGTTGCAACTTCTTCTGCTGCAAGCTGTGCTGCGAATGGTGTACTCTTCTTCGACCCTTTATATCCAATCTTCCCGCCACTTGACCAGGTAAGAAGGTTTCCAGCTTTATCTGTTAATGATACAATAGTATTATTGAAACTGGAATGAATATGAGCTACACCTTCATTATATGAAAGTCTTACTTTCTTCTTTTTTCTAACTTTTGTAGTTACTTTTGCCATTATTCACTCCCCTGCTATCTCTTTCTGCCTTTACGGGTTCTGGCATTTGTATGTGTACGCTGCCCACGAACCGGAAGACCAGATTTATGACGAATGCCGCGATAGCAATTAATTTCCATAAGGCGTTTGATATCCATTGCCTTTTGTGTTCTCAAATCACCCTCAACAACGTAATCATTAAGAATGACTTCACGTATTTTCTTTTCCTGCTCAATATTGAGATCTTTAACTTTAATATTCTCATCAATCTCTAATTTTGCCAGAATTTGTTCAGCAGTGGATTTGCCTATTCCGTAGATATAGGTAAGCCCGATAACTATTCTTTTTTCTCTTGGTAATTCTATCCCTGATATATGTGCCAAGCTTCCTCCTTATCTAACCTTGACGTTGCTTATGTTTTGGATTACTAGAACAAATAACTCTAATAACACCATTACGTTTGATTATTTTACAATCTTTACACATTTTTTTCACAGATGCTCTAACTTTCATCTTATTCTCCTATTTATAACGATATACTATACGCCCACGATTTAAATCGTAGGGAGACAATTCAACTTTAACTTTATCGCCCGGTAAAATCTTAATATAATGCATCCGCATTTTACCAGAACTGTGAGCAAGAATTTCATGCCCATTTTCTAATTCAACTTTAAATGTTGTGTTTGGAAGTGCTTCCATTACAACACCTTCAACTTCAATAACACCTTCTTTAGCCATACTTGTCTTACTCTCTTAATACTTAGTTAAAAGTTCAGCTTCATTGTCAGTAATAAGAATAGTATGTTCGAAATGAGCAGATAGTGACCCATCTGCTACAAAAAATTCCCAACCATTCTCGATCACTCGATTAGTTCCGATATTAACCATTGGTTCAATCGCAATAGTCATCCCTTTTCTCAATCTTGGTCCTTTTCCTTTTACACCAGAATTAGGAATGACTGGATCTTCGTGCAGTGATGTTCCGATACCATGACCTGTTAAATTGTCAGCCACGAAATATCCTTTTCCCATCACATACGATCCAATTGCATGCGATATATCTCCAACTCTGGCTCCATCTCTTGCCTGAGAAATACCCCTTTTAAGAGCTTCTCTCGTTACAGCCATCAATGCAATAGCTTCTTCCGAGATTTTGCCAACTTGAAACGTTTTGGCTGCATCACCATAATAACCATCTTTATAAACACCAACATCTATTCCAATTATGTCGCCTTCGTTTATTATCTTTTTTTTGGAAGGAATGCCATGCACAATACATGAATTTACAGATGAACAAACAGCCGCCGGAAATGGAGGTAAGCCAGGGACAGAATATCCCTTAAAAGCCGGTTTACCAGCCTCATTCCGAATCAATTCATCAGCAAATTTGTCGATATCATATGTGCTTATACCAGGTTTGATAAAACAATCCAATTTGTGAAGCAGCAGCCCAACAATGCGATTACTTTCACGCATTTTGGCGATCTCACTATTATTCTTGATCGTTATCATACTACTTCATCTCACTTCATTCACAAATAAAGAACTAGCGTCTTCTTCCACGAAGTTTTCCTTTTTTCATGAATCCTTCGTAGTGTCTCATTACAAGGTGAGATTCGATCTGCTGAAGAGTATCCAGTGCCACACCAACAATAATGATAAGACCGGTTCCTCCAAAATAGAATGGAAGATTGGCCCATTTAGACATAAATTCGGGCATTACAGCAATAAATGCAAAGAAAGCTGCACCCGGAAGTGTAATTCTTGTTAGTACATTATTAATATAATCCGATGTCTTCTTACCAGGTTTACGACCAGGAATAAATCCACCATATTTTTTCATATTCTCTGCCATCTCGATAGGATTCAAAACCATTGCTGTATAGAAATAAGCAAAGAAAATGATCAAACTTACATAAAGAGTTGTATATAAAAATGCCCCAGGTGATAAATAGCCTACGAGTGCATTCATGAAATCGCTATCTTTGAAGAAAGTAGCAATTGTACGAGGGAACATTAAAATAGAGGAAGCAAAGATAATTGGAATTACACCGGCAGTATTCACTTTAAGTGGAATATGTGTACTCTGTCCGCCATAAACCTTTCTTCCCACAATTCTTTTTGCATATTGAACCGGTATTTTACGTACACCTTCTGTTATTAAAACAACAGAAGCTGTAACCACAACCATAACCAGAAGTACAGCAACAGCTGTGAAAATACTCATAGCTCCTACTTTTACCATTTGGAACATTTGTGCAAAACCAGCCGGATAACGTGCAATAATACCGGCAAAGATGATCAATGAAATTCCATTACCGATACCATGTTCTGTGATCTGCTCTCCAAGCCACATTATAAACATCACGCCCGTAACCATTGTTACAACACTTGTAAATATAAATAAGAACCCAGGATTTGGAACTGCGCCTTCTACACCCGATTGCAGGAACATACTGATACCCAATGCATTAAAAGATGCAATAAATACTGTTCCGTATCTGGTGTATTGCGCTATTTTCTTTTGTCCTTCGGCTCCTTCTTTTTTCAATCTTTCAAAAAATGGAATAACTCCACCCAAAAGTTGAATAACAATTGAAGTTGTGATGTAAGGCATGATTCCTAAAGCAAAAACAGATGCACGTCCAAGGTTACCACCAACAAAAAGGTCGAACATCCCAAAAAGGTTTCCACCCGATTGACTGGCTCCTCCAATGAACTGTGATAATGCGTCTGAATTTATTCCGGGAATGGGAATATAACTTCCCAATCTATAGATCACCAGAATCAATGCAGTGAAGAGAATCTTCTTTTTAAGATCCGGAATTTTAAAAATATTAGTTATGCTCTTCCACACTTTAAATAACCTCCGCAGTTCCGCCTTGCTTTTCGATCAACTCTTTGGCAACTTTTGAAAAAGCATTAGCTTTTATTATGATCTTTCTGTTAAATATTTCAGATCCTCTTGCAAGAATTTTTACAGGAGCATTCTCTTTAGCTTTTAGCTTGCGGATCAAATTTAATTCTTCAAGTAATGTAATATCAAATTCTTTTGTTTCTAATTCTTGAAGATCACTTAGATTAACAATTCTAAATTGTCTTTTAAATATATTGGTAAAACCTCTTTTAGGTAAACGACGCTGCAAAGGCATCTGACCACCTTCAAACCAGGCTGGAATATTTCCGCCGGAACGTGATTTTTGTCCTTTGTGTCCCTTACCGGCAGTCTTGCCGAAACCAGAACCATGACCTTTACCTAATCTTTTTTTACCTGTTTTTATATTAGGACGTTCGAGATTATGAAGTTTCATTATTTCTCTCCTTACTACTTCTCAGCTTTGCTTGCTGCTGTTTTCTTAGGTGTAACTTTCTTTGTTGTTGCTTTCTTAGGTGCTGTTTTTTTTACAGTTGGCTTCTTTGCAGATACTTTCTTAGCTGTTGGTTTCTTTGCAGTCACCTTTTTTTCTGTAGCTTTTTTAGTAGTCTCTTTTTTTTCTGCTGTTTTCTTTGGAGCAGCCTTCTTTGGTGTTTCTTTTTTCACAACTGGTTTCTTAACAGCTTTTTTCTCTTCTTTGATCTCTTCAATTTTTACAAGATGAGCAACCTTGAAGACCATACCGCGAATAACCGGATTATCATCATGAATTCTTGATCTACTGATCTTTCCAAGACCAAGAGCAATAATAGTTCTTTTTTGATCTTCCTTTCTACCGATGACACTGCGAATCTGAGTTACTTTGAGTTTCATTTTGCAGCCTCCTCAGGTTTTTTATGTCCACTGATCTCTTCGATTGTTTTGCCACGAAGTCTTGCAACTTGAGCAATCGTTCTCAGCTCTTTCAAGCCATTAACAGTTGCCTTAACAACATTGGCAGAAGTATTAGAACCCAAAGATTTAGTTAGTATATCTTGAATTCCTGTAGCTTCAAGAATAGCACGAGC
>JAYEKK010000208.1:0-2336 GCA_034660955.1 Candidatus Cloacimonadota bacterium
ACGTGCTGAACTTAAAGATGCGTTTTTAGATTTCAAATCAGCCGGAAAAAAAATTGTATTCTATTATGAAGGAATAAGCGGAGCTAACTATGCATTTGCCGCTTCTATCGCAGATGAGATATATCTCAATCCAATTGGTTCTATCGATCTAAAAGGTATTTCTATCAACATGCCGTATTTCAAAGATCTGCTCGATACACTGGGAATAGATGTGGTGAACTTAAAAAGTCATGATTACAAAACAGCTGGAAATCCAATCACAGAAAACCACATGACTGATGCAGAGCGTGAAACTTATGAAGCTCTTCTGGATGATATGTATGAAGAGATCGTGATGATGATAGAAGAGGGAAGAGGTGATAAACTTGCAAAATCTGTAGAGCAGCTTATCGATGATGGTCCTTATTGGAATGCAAATAAAGCACTTGAACTTGGACTCATTGACGGAGTGATTTATGAAGATCAATTGGAAGACGAGATCAAAGATAAATTCCAATCTGCCAAGATAGTAGATAAATACAATAACAACATGGCTACAACTAAATGGAGCAGACCAAAAGAAGATAAGCTAGCAATTATCTATGCAATTGGAAACATCCATTCTGGAGAAGGACTTCCCGGAAAATCAATTGGTTCGGTAACAACAGCAAAAGCAATTAAGCAGGCACGAGAAAATAAAGCAATAAAAGGTATAATTATCCGCGTAGATAGCGGTGGTGGTTCTGCTCTTGCTTCCGATATTATCGCCAGGGAAGTTGAACTTTGTAAAACAGGAAAAAATGCAAAACCTGTGATTGTTTCTATGGGTGGTGTAGCTGCCAGCGGCGGTTATTACATTGCAGCTTTTGCTGATAAAATTATCGCACAACCAACCACAATAACCGGTTCAATTGGTGTTATTGGCATATTCCCTGTATTTGAAAGATTGTATGAGAAGATCCATGTAAATTGGGCTACTGTGAAGAGAGGTAAACATGCCGATCTCGGTTCAACTCACAGGCAAATTACTGCTGAAGAAAAAGAGATTGCTAAAGTTGCAATTCAACACTTTTACGATAGATTTATTTCTATTGTTGCAGAAGGACGTAACCTGCCAAAAGATGATGTTCATAAAATAGCTCAAGGTAGAGTTTGGACAGGGAAACAGGCATTCCAGCGTGGACTGGTTGATGCTCTGGGTGGAATGGATCTGGCAGTTAAGGAAATGAAAAAACTAGCTGATCTTGAACACGAAGTGAAACTTGTAGAATTTGAAGGTGAAAAATCTGATAATTCAATTACAATTGGTATGAAAGCATCATCATTCATTCCTGAAGGATTGAAAACTGTTTGGGATTTTGGTACAAAAATGAAAAAATTAGATGGTGAAAATTACTTGATGATCTTACCGGTAGAGCCGGAAATCAAATAGATCCTCCCTAAAAGAGAAGCCCTGTCTCGTATATCGAGCAGGGCTTTTTGATTTATAGTTTTAGGATATAGTTATATTTTCTCAAAATTAATAATCATAACGATTATTGTGTATAATATTATACTAATTGTTAACTGTAACTTGAAAAATCAAATGATCATAAAACATAAAAACCCAATGCGTTAAGTTTATGTTCTTATCATCAGTGAACATTTTATATACAAAATAAGGACAATATTCTAATCCCTCTTCATAATGAAATGATTTGCATGAAGGTGTTTTGATATCAGGGTATTGTTTTACTGAAAATCCAACATTTTCTAATCTTATTTTATTTTTTTTAAAGTATATACCTTTTACTAATCTTATTAACCATGGATCAATTTCGTTTTTATCAAAATAATACAATAGACGAGGATAACCATTCTTGTCTTTTAATGAATGGTGTAATCTTGTATTTGAAATAAACTCAACCATCTTTTTATTATTTCTAAAGAGAACTCTTGTTGATATTTTCCCTAAATCCTTAGATTTATCACCTGCTAAAATAGCAAAATAATTTCTCATTTTCTCATCAAGTTCTTTAAATTTTCCATTACATTTTGTACAACATTGTACAGTAATAAGATTTAAAGGCTTTTTAACTGGAAAAATACAGTCAGGAGGTACATGATCTTTCGATTTATTTTTGTTTTTAATTAATTTAATTCCACAAAGGTAACAAATTGCCATAAGAATGTTTAAATTTTTTCCTCAATAATTTGCAAAATATCGTCAAACAACATTATAATATCAGAAAAACATATCTGAATTGAGAATCAGTAGTCTTAGCTTTGATTTATAATAATCACTCAAAAACTCTTCACTTGGCGGGAGATATTGTTTTTTATTATTAAAATGAACTATACAATCGATTCTGTCTTCA
>JAYEKK010000209.1:0-10045 GCA_034660955.1 Candidatus Cloacimonadota bacterium
TTGAATCATTTGATCAATTCATTAAAGATATAATAAATTATCGCTGGTTATTCGAGTTTATTGATCGATCAAAATATTCCGACATAGATATTGAGAAAGTTGCTCAAAATTGTTTAAATCAATACACATCACGACTTAAACAATTCCTTTTCAGTTTGCAAAATACGATTGCTTCCTATCTAGAAAAAAAGCCTGTAGATTTGCAACTGCTTCTACAAAAAAATCACTTCGAAATATTAGATAACATAACAGATATAAATTCTATTAAACCAAATGAAATTGCAGATAAGTTTTTTGAAATTCTATCAAAACCCGAATTCTTAAGTGAGAATTATGATCTGCTATTGAGTAACAAAAATATCTGGAATGGAACAAGAATTCGTAACAAAGAATTGAAATTTGAATATGAAGAAGTGCAACATCATTTGGCAAATTATCTTTATTATGAGAAGGCATTAATAGAAGAGCTAAACATTATTTCACTCGCTGGTGAGATCCTCAAAGTTTATGATGAAATAAAATTCCGCGACAGAATATTTACTCATTCAGATATAAGTTATTACACATTCAAATTTTTGTATGATAAAGATCTGTCGATTATCGAGAACAACAATGTTCTCAACATCTTTTATGAGCAGCTCTCTTATAATACACGCTTCATTCTCATCGATGAATTCCAGGATACCAGCGTTCTACAATGGAGTATTTTCCAACCGCTCATAACTGAAACGTTGAGTGGTTTTGGGCAAAAAGAATACGGTGGACTCATCGTTGTTGGTGATGAAAAACAGGCTATTTACGGCTGGCGCGGTGGGGAACGAAAATTACTCACAGACTTCCCTCAACTACTTGGTTTTGAAACTAAACAAGATACACTTACAACATCATATCGAAGCAAACCTATTCTCTTAGATTGGGTCAACAAGCTATTTGGTTCTAAACATCTTACATTTGATGATACTTGGGAATATTCAGAAATTAAAAGCGCAAAAGAGAAAGATGGTTTTGTTCAGGTCAGTTTAAGAAATATGGCAGAATTAGATGGCATTCAGGAAAAACAAGACTTGAACAAAGTTTATACAAAATTCGTACAAAATACAATTATTCCTCTTATCAAAGATAAGAGAATCAATCAGAGCGATACTGCAATTTTAATGCGTAAGAACAAAGAACTTGAAATAATGGCAACGGCTTTGGACGAGAAAGGAATCGATTATATTTTAGAATCTTCCGGTTCTCTTTTTGAACATAAAGCTATCAAACCTATTTTACATATCTTGAGATTCCTTGTTTATGAAGATCCAATAGAGTTGGTTAAAATCCTCCGTTCTGATCTTGTATTGATGCATCCAAAAAAGATGAAAAGCATTTTAAATCTCTACAAAACTGCAGAGGATATCACTACTTTCTTCCGATTAACTTCTGAAAGTCATTTCCTATCGATTTTGCAGAAGATCAGAAATAATAAGGGAACAATACTAAATACAATAAAAACCATTTTGGAAGAATTCAATATTATTAAAATATTTCCTTCTGAGATTGAGTTAAAAAATATTCATCGCTTTCTGGAAGTTGCCATAGAATTTGAAAATAATGACCAAAAACACAAAACTGATCTTTCCGGTTTTCTATCATACTGCAGATCATTAGAAGATAGAGATGAATATTCCCAACTTGGGCAAACCGTTTCAAATTCCATAAAGTTACTCACTATCCATAAATCGAAAGGGCTGCAATTTGAAACAGTTTTCTCGTTTATGAATATCCCAAAAAATCCGGGACAACATAATCAGGGGTTAAAATTATATTACGATTTCGAAGATGATTTTCATTCATTGCAAGATCATGCCTTAACCTACAATTTTGATAAGATCATAAAAAAATCTGATAAGCAAGAATTAATAGATATAGTAGACAAACGGAAGAATGGTGAGGAACTGAACAATATCTATGTAGCTCTCACCCGTGCAAAGAACAACCTGTTTTTCTATATAACTTACGATAAAAAAGGTGATCTGGAGAAATTTGTAAGCAGTATAAATGATGATAGCTCAGTTCCTAAAAACATTGCAAAAATAGTTTATAATGAATTCTCCCAAGATATTCAGCAATTAACGCAAGTTAAGCAGATCATTGAATATGGAACAATTACAATTGATGAACAGGAAACAAAGAAAGTATCTTCTGAAATTGCAACTTCATTCTCCAAACACTTACAATTCCTTAATTGGGATGAAATTGCCAAGCATGAACCGGAAAACATTCATCTACTTAAAACCGAGATCTTAGAAAATCATAGTATTCAGATCGGAAATATCGTACATGAATATTTATCTCACATTGATTATAATAATAAAGAGATCAGACAAACTGCATTTGAGAAAACTCTTTCAAAATACGGCAGTTTGTTCCATAGAGATAGAATAAATGAGATTATTTTAAAAGTTAATCAATTTATAAATGATAATAATGATATCTTCAATAAAGATCATTGGGATAAAGTTTTCAACGAATATACGGTATTTGATGAATTTGGCAGGGAATCTCGTATCGACCGTTTAATGATAAACTCAAAAAATAAGAAAATATTAATTTTGGATTATAAGACTGGAACCTATTATGAGCAAGAGCAACTTGACAGATATAAAGCAATTATTGAGAAGTTTCCTATAGTAAAGAAAGAGAATTATAGAGTGGATGTAATGTTTGTGGAAGTTGATATATAGGTTTTAGAATCCCTCTGTTGTCTCCCTTTAACTCAAAGGGAGAACATTAGAAAAGCAAGATGAGAGAATCCGTTCCCCTTCATAAGGGGGAATTAAATTTATCCCGTGGAATCTTTTTCATTCCACTGGGAGGGGGTTTAATAAAATCTGTCTTTCTGAGGATGAACTTACAAAGGCATTCAACGAAGAATCTCAGATTTTTTTATTCTCGTTGCGAAGTTAAACTTCGCTTGTAATGATGTTCACAAGTCCAACTTGTGAACTAGATAAAAAATATCAGGAGAAAAATAGATATGAGTAAATTAATGGTGAGCGTTTCGGGAATACGAGGCATTTATGGTGAAAGTTTAACAGCAGAGATCGCAATGAAATATGCAGCACATTTTGGTATATTCTCAGGTCGAGGAAAAATAATTGTGGGAAGAGATTCACGTACAACCGGACCTGCAATGTTCAATGCAGTTACAGCGGGTTTGATGTCGGTTGGCTGTGATGTTGTTGATATTGGTGTTGTTTCTACTCCAACCGTCTTGCTTGCAGTGGAAGAAAGCGATGCTATGGGTGGAATTTCTATAACTGCTTCACACAATTCTGCGGAATGGAATGCTATGAAGTTCGTCGCAGAAAATGGAATGTTCCTCTTTCCTGAAAATGCTTCAGCCCTGGTTTCATCATTTGATAACGATGTTGATTATGTTGGTTGGGATAAAATTGGAAAATTAACTCAAGACGATAATGCTATCGAACGACATATTGATAAAATATTGAATATTTCATACTTGAATATCAATGAGATCAAAGATAAAAATTTCAAGGTTGTTATTGATTCCGTGAATGGAGCCGGTGGTTTGATCTCACCTAAACTTCTGGCAAGTTTTGGATGTGATGTGATTGAAATTAACAGCGAACCAACCGGTATTTTCGCACACACACCTGAACCACTTAACAAAAACCTGAAGCAATTAGAAGATGCAGTTAAGGAACATAATGCTGACATTGGTTTTGCTACTGATCCTGATGTAGACCGTCTGGCTATTGTTGATGAAAATGGAAATTGTATCGGTGAAGAATTTTCGCTTTTACTCTCAGAGAAATTCATTCTTTCTAAAGTTAAAGGTGATATTGTTACAAATCTGTCATCTTCGATGGCTTCGGAAGATATTGCTGCCGAATTTGGTGTAAATGTGCATCGAACTAAAGTTGGTGAAATAAACGTTGGTAAGAAAATGATGGAAATAAATAGTCCGGTTGGTGGAGAAGGAAATGGTGGAGTTATCTGCCCGGAAGTACATTTCACAAGAGATGCTCCAGCCGGAATGGCAGTGATCTTGGGTTATTTATCAGAAAGTGGAAAAACAGTTTCCCAACTTGCTGCTGATATTCCTAAATACTATTTCGCTAAAAATAAAATAAAAGTTAATCCCTCAAAACTTGATGAAATCATGCAAAAAGTTCCGAAAATCTTCTCAGGTTACAAACTCGATACAACTGATGGGATAAAAATTCTGGGAGATAAATTCTGGATTCACATACGTAAAAGCGGAACTGAACCTATTATTAGAGTTTATGTGGAAAGTGAAACTGCCGAGAGATCTGAAAAGATTTGCGAGGAGACGATTGAGAAGTTAGTGGGATGACCTCACCCTGCTATCCCTCTCCTGCTCCTTTGTCACAGGCGAGGGAACATAAGATGCCGTTGAAAGAAACATTGTCATCCTGAGTGTCCGGCAACTGCCGGATTGTATCGAAGGATAGTGAAAAGAAAAACATGTCTTTCTGAAAAATTCTACTTGCAATTCTAATGAAGAATCTCAGATTTTATTCTCGTTACGAAGTTGTACTTCGTAATGTCATTTGTTTAGATTGTCATCCTGCTTGCCAAGTCGAAGCATTGCGAAGACTGGAGTAATTCGGCAAACTGTCGGATTGTATCGAAGGATAAGCGAGAGAGAAGTATTTCAAGTGCAATCACCGAAAAGGATAAATAAGCCAAGATGAAAATAATTCTAAGTCGTAAGGGTTTCGATTCAGGATTCGGAGGAATTCCAAGTCCAATCCTTCCAAATGGAGAAATGCTTTCTCTTCCTATTCCAGATATTCAATCTGACCTAAAATATATTGATCTTTATATTTCTAAAAATTACAATTACGAAGATCTGATTTTAGAATTAAGTGGAAGTAAAATCAAATTAGAAAGTGACGGGAAATATCTTATTAAAGAGATCGGTTGTCACCTTGATCCCGATATTAGATTTGAAACATTAAAACGTGACACTAATTGGATAGGATTATTTGGTCAAAGTGGAGCAGCCCAATCACATTTGAGAAATCAAAATGTTTCGACTGGTGATATATTTTTATTCTTTGGCTGGTTTGCACCAACTCATTTAGTAAATGGAAATTTAGAATTAAAGAACAGATCGGGGTTCCATGCAATTTTCGGTTATTTAGAAATTGCTGAAATCCTTGAATTAGATACACAGGATATTCCTAGCTGGATGCAATATCATCCTCATTACAAAGTCCGACATAAAACAATGCAGAATGATACTCTTTATGTGGCTTCAAAAGTTCTTTCTTTCAACAACAATTTAAAAGGATACGGAACCTTTGAGTATAAGCCTAAATTGAAATTAACCAAAAAAGGTTACAGCCGTTCCAAATGGAATCTACCGGAATTCTTCAAGCAGACATCAATAAGCTACCATAATGAAAAAAGCTGGAAAACAGATTACTTTCAATCGGCTGCAAAAGGTCAAGAATTTGTAATTGAAGCTACAGATAAAATTCTAAATTGGTCGAAAGATATTATTATGGATTCCCAATTCCCGATTTATCGGGAGGAATGACAGTTCACAATTTTTTGTCATTCCCGCAGAAGCGGGAACCGATGAATATAAAAAAAGATCCCCAATCCAGTCGGTGATGACATCTTCTTTAAGCTCCCTTCTCCTCGACAGGAGAAGGGCTGGGGATGAGGTCGATTTTTAAAAATCTGGTGTTAAACTAATATAATAAGCCGGTTTACTGAAATTCTCAAGATCAGTATTCCATGCTACATCAAATTTTAGTACAAAATAACCCAAGTTCAATCTAGGACCAAACCCTATTGAAAGTTTCAGATCTTCTAATTTTCCATTATCCGTTAATTTAAGATATTCGTTTTCATCCCAAATACTTCCAGCATCAATAAAGGCACTCCCACGTATCTGATAAAAATAGAGTGGGAAAGGAAATGACATTTGCAAGTTATCAATAAACGGATATCTAAGTTCAGCAGAAACCAGGAATTTATTCCTGCCAATATAATCTTCGGTTAAACCGCGCACACCATTGTAATAATCCATTGAGAATTTCTGGTTTGTATCTCCTTGTATAGTTCCACCACTAAACCTGAAAGCAAAGGCATATCTTTTTGCAAAGAAGAAGTATTTCCTTAAATCAGTATAAACAATTGTATAATCTTCTTCTGTAGAGAAACTGTGATTAATAAGAAGTGCTTTCCGCGAACCGGAGATAGGTCCTACACTTCCGTATATTGCATTATCATGAACCAACGTAAGTTGAGGTGAGTAAATATATTCTATCTCTTCTGTTTCCAAACCATAATATTCAGCAAATTCCGGTCTAAGATATTCTGTTATCCAATCATTTCCATCCCACCAATCACGTTTTATTATTTTAGAAGAGATAATATTTTCAAAATCGAGTCTCCAAAATTTATTGAATGGATACCGCAGAATGGAATAAATACCAAAATTGTATTCTCGTTCCCGAAAAAAATCATCTCTGTCATAGAAATTTGTCCAATACACCCATTCATCACTTAGATAAAATCCGCCGTAACCATGATCAATGCGTTTTTTCAAATTCATATAAGTAAGCACAACATCAGAAGCACTTAAGTCTCCGCTAATTCCCAGTTGAACTCCAATTGCATGATTTCCCATAAGATCGGAAAGACCGAACTGCAATTGAGCGTAAGTCCCACCGGAAGGAGAATAGGCAGCTCCACCCCAAAGATAATCCAGCGCAAATTTTGGTTTATAAGCAGAACTCATTGGCTCATTCGGCTCTGTGGGTTTCTTATCCAGATCCAAATTATACGCCTTATTCAAACTATCTACCTGCGTGAAATTCCCAATATCTATCTTTGTAACTTTATGGGAATATTCTGGTAATTCCTTCTTGAATTTCTTATCCTGTTTACCAAAAACATGATACCTTGCTAACCTGAATCTCTCATAGAAATCATCCACAAACTCAAATTCAATTGGCTTGGAATATTCAGTGTATGCTAAGTTATCAAGAGGATTAGATAGAGAATAAATATCCCAGCCGCCATTGAAGAAAGCAGAGAAGATAAGTTCACTATTATCTATAGAAATATCAGGTGCAAATATCCCCCCGTGGACATTAGATATTTTTGCTCTCATCCCGCTTGATATTTCAATTACATCACAATTCGAAGTTGTCTCACTCTCACTTACAAATATGATGTTCTTGCCCGTTTTATCCCAAATTGGAAAACTGTTTTTTTGTGGATCATGCGTTACTTGGTAGAACTTGTTTTCATTGAGATCATAATAAAATATATCGGAAGTAAGCTTACTGAAAACCTGCTCTGCATAAGCATCTTCATTGAATGTTCTTTCTGAAGTAAAAGTAATTTTAGAATCATCCGGTGACCAATGCGGCTGGTTGTCAAAATACTGATCATCAGTGATCGCAGTAATTTTTTCTGTTACAAGATTATAAATGTAGATATCAGATTTCAAATTTTTCTGTCCTGCAAATACGATTTTATTCCCATCATTAGAGATATCGATCTCAAAAATCGCATCAAATTCCGAAAATTCAAATTCCTGAGATGCTTTTCCGGTTTCACTATCCACAATATATATCTTATCTGCAAATGATGTTTTAGAAACAAATGCAAATTTCTTTCCATCCGGGAACCAGGCTAAATTATTCTTTAAGTAATGAAATTCCTCATAATCTCCTGTTGATTCACCACTTAAGATCTTCTTATTTTTATTCAGCCCCAGAATCGATCCTTTCCAGATATCAGTTTTGAGGTTCCTATTTGAGAAATAAACATAGCTATTTCCATCAGGAGAAAATCTGGGAGCATAATTGAGTGATGATCCATCTTTACTATGATCGGTCATTCTGGAAAATACTTCGTGAGGAATATCATATTCGGCAAATTGAGGATAGTATTTTCTTTTAAGAAAATTCTTCCATCGCAGTTGTATCTGTTCAAAATCTTTTCCAAAAACTTTCTTAAAGGCAGTATCAGTATTTCTATTAAATCGGATCGCATAGAATAACTCCATAACCTTGTTACGGTTATATTCTTCTTCAACAAAAACCAGAAAAGATTCTCCCAATCTATAGGCATAATATCCACCTATCATTTCCAAATTTCCAATTCTGTCGTTAAGCAGCAGATCGATAACAAACATATTATTGTAAACAGACTCACCATGAACAGCTTCAAATTCCGGCAAACCTTCCTGAAACCAAAATGGCAAATTATTCATCGTGAGTAATCTGCTTCTATTATTATTTATTTCATTAACATAAGCATGCGTAAGTTCGTGAGTAAGGACTTCTTCCATTTTTTTATAATCACCATCGAATGGAACTGCAACTTTATTATGAGCAGTTTCTGTAAAACCACCAACACCTTCACCCAAGAGAGCTCCAATAACATTTGTAGCTTCAAAATCATCGTGTGATTTATATAATATTATCGGAATCCTGTTCATAACAGGGCGTTGAAAATCTTTTTTCAAGTGATAATATGCTTCCTCAGCTATAAGAACTGCAAGTTTCCCAAACTCTTTATTTTGACTCGGGTAATAAATATCAAAATGAAGAGACTCTATCTTTTCCCATTCCATCTTGGAATTTTGGATTTTATTCTTACCAAAATTGTATGCAAAAAGTTGAAAGGAAACAAGTATCATTAAAGTTATAAGTACGAATTTTTTCATTTATTCTCCTAATATTTAGCAACGAATCTGTCTGTCACACTGAGTAGTCCCGGTGGTTTTCAGGACGTATCGAAGTGTTAGACAACTATAAATCCTTCTTTATCCTTCGATACATCCGGCTCCTGCCGGACACTCCAGTCTTCGCAATGCTTCGACCGGGCAAACAGGATGGCATAAACCCCAAAATATCTTATCTGTGAAAATCCGTTCAACCCATGTTATCCTGTCTAATTTTTTTCTAAAGAATCTTGATATTGAAATATCTCTTGGGATTCTCTTTAATATCTTTCAGTAAGGAATCCAATCTGGCTGATGAACGCATTAAGTTTTCGTATAATTCATCTTCGCTCATGAGTTTATTAATACTGCTTTTATCACTTTGCATTTTTTGGGTAATATTGCGAATACTTTTAGATGTTTCTTTTATATCATCCAACGTAGAATTAATAGATGCAATTATTTCTGAAGACTTTTTCATTGAATTGGAAATACTTTCTTCATTGGTCGTAACAAGTTGATTCAGTTTTGCTGTAAGCTGATTTGCATTGATGATAAGTCTTTCAAATTCTTCCGTATTCTTATCCAGACTTCTATTGATCTTGTTAATAACCATTTGTGTAGTATCGATCACCGAGTCTATTTGCATCACAAAATTTTCATCTCCAGCAATCCTATCCATTATAGTTTGAAAATCAACAACTACACTGCTGAGCTCGGAAACAAGTTTCATCAGTCCGTATCTTTTCTCCCCACTCTGAACCTGGGTTAGATCAAGGTTTTCTCCATCAAAAGATGGAATGATCTCAACTTGAACATCTCCCATCAGGTTAGATTCAATTACAGAGAATTGAGTACCTTCCCTTAATGGAAAATCGATCTTAACCTGTAAATCGATAATAACTCCATCCGGGGTTACTTCAATCTTCTTAACTCTACCCTTTTTCACTCCGCTTATAGTTACACTGCTACCAACCTCAATATTTCCAGCATTATGAAAGTTTACTTTCACTATTGTCATGTTCTTACTCTGCAAGGCTTCGGTAAACCACATATAGGAAGCAGCTAATACAACAATTGCAATAATCGTAAATAATCCAACTTTGAATTCCGTACTTTTTTTATTCTGATAGAATTTCATATTTTTTCCTTATCTCATAATTCTTTTGCATTTTCTTTTTCCACCTCATCCCGACCTTCTCCTATCAAGGAGAAGGAGAAAACCGCACTTCCTCTCCTGTTAGGAGAGGATTGAAGTGAGGTATATTTCATATTCTTTCCTTATTTCACAAATTCTTTTGCATTTTCTTTTTCTACCTC
>JAYEKK010000210.1:0-2292 GCA_034660955.1 Candidatus Cloacimonadota bacterium
TGCATCTGTTTACTTACCTTCTCACCGAGTTTGTAAAGAATCTCCACCATTTTACTCACATCACTTATATCCTTAGCAAATGTACGTTCATGTCCCAAAGATTTTCTAATTCTCTCTGTAGTCACTTTTCTGTCATCGATTCCACGTACAATGTTGTAATAATAACTTCCAACCTTCCCAAAATGCTTCATCAATTCTTTCAATGTTCGCTCTTTCAAATCTTTACCAGTTCTTATTCCCAGCAGATTCATTTTTTTTTCGCTCACCTTTCCAATTCCGTGAAATTTACCAATAGGAAGCTCCTCCAGCACTTGTCTTGCTTTCAGAGGGGTAACTACCATCAACCCATCAGGTTTATTCATATCAGAAGCGATCTTTGCTAAAAATTTATTATAGGAAACTCCTGCAGATGCTGTAAGTCCGGTTTTGTTGAAGATCTTTCTCCTTATCTCAATCGCAATTTGAGTAGCTGATGCAATATCTTTTTTATTCTCTGTAACATCAATATAAGCTTCGTCAATTGAAACAGGTTCTACTAGTTCGGAATATTCATAAAATATTTCTTTTATTTGTTTAGATGCTTTCCTGTACGCATCGAATCTTCCACGTACAAAGATAGCATGCGGACACAATTTATATGCCATAAAACTTGGCATCGCAGAATGTATTCCATATTTTCTGGCTTCATAAGAACAAGTTGAAACTACACCACGACTGTTCGGTTTTCCTCCTACAATAATCGGTTTACCTTTATATTCAGGATGATCCCGAATTTCTACAGCAGCAAAAAATGCGTCCATATCAACGTGAATTATCTTTCTTGTTTTAGTCATATCGCCTTTACCACCGGGATGTGTTTCCAATTTGTTGTATAGCTGGGAGTAAGTTTTTCTCTCTTCATTTGCCATGGCTTTTTTATACCGGCAGAAGCATAAGTAATTTTATATGATCCCATTTTATTATTTATATTATCCATGCAGTCCATGATAACTTTACGGTGATCATCCAGATATGTAGGCTGGAAAAAATCGAGCGGAGTTTTACTTTGATGCATAATATCAGCAAGCATTACGCCAACTTTCTTATATTTGTATCCGGGACGGTATATTTTCTTTAGAATTATATTGGCAGCATGAATAAAATCTGGTGTGTAGGCAGAGGAGAGAGGAAGACGTGCTTTGGCATAATTTGCATATTGCGGCTCGTTTTTAAAACGATTTGTGGAAAGGAACACAATTATGAGTGAAGCTACCTGATTTTCGGAACGCAGTTTTTTTACAGCTACACTGCAGTAATCGGAAGTTGCTTCCATTAAATCCTGTAGCTCGGTTACCGGATTTCCGAATGATTTGGAGGATACAATTTCTTTCTTTGATTTTATATCCATTTCCAGATCGATGCAGGAAATCCCGCGCAACTCCTTCACCAAACGCAAACCAACGATCGTCATTTTCTTCTGCACCCAATTATCTGGAACCTGAGTGAGTTCATACGCATTTGTAATTCCATTACGGCGCAGCATTTTAGCATATTTCCTTCCCACACCCCAAATACGTTCCACTTCAACCCAGCGTAATATCTTATCTCTATCGGGATGATCAGTAATATCAAAAACACCTTCTGCAAAATTATGCTTCTTAGCAAAACGGTTTGCAATTTTTGCCAGAGTTTTGGTGGGTCCAATACCTACCGAAACCGGTAATCCTGTATATTGCAATACAGTTTTTTTTATCTGTCTGCCATAGTCGGTAAGGTTCAGGTGCCCGAATCCTGTAAGTGAAAGAAATGCTTCATCAATAGAATATATTTCAAGATCGGGTGTGAACATTGATAATGTGTTCATAACTCTGGCAGACATATCACCGTATAATGTGTAATTTGAGGAAAACATTCTAACATTGTTTTCTCTCATTAAGCGTTTACTTATTTTGAAACCAGGAGTTCCACGAGTTATACCCAGTTTTTTTAATTCGTTGGAAAGAGCTACAATGATGCCGTCGTTATTGGATAATATTCCCACTGGTTTATCTGCCAAGTATGGATTGAATACTTTTTCGCAAGAAGCGTAAAAGCTATTGCAGTCAACTAAAGCGACGGTTTCTTTTGCCATAATTTATTCTTCCTTACGAACTTTCCAGCTTGTAAGGGCACAATTATTTACAGCTTCTGCTGTTGTTTTTGCGAAGTGGAAACTTCGCTGAATAATACATTCCCAACTAGAAAGTTGGGAATGAGGATTAAAGTTATTGGAAAGTTGGGAATGAGGATTAAGGTTATTGGAAAGTTGGGAAT